>JAJUHG010000169.1 GCA_029267995.1 Micrococcales bacterium | reverse complement strand
GCACAGGCTCGGGCTCGACGCTCGCGGCTGCGGGTGCGGGAGCAGGCTCCTCGGCCGGGGCGGGCTCCGCCGGTTGCTCCGCGGCGGGAGCGGGGGCCGCGGCCGGCTCAGGAGCGGCCTTGGCCTCGCTCGGCGCCCCCGAGCCGACGATCGCGAGGTCGGTCCCGACCTCGACGGTCTCGTCCTCCTCCACGAGGATCTGCTGGAGGACACCCGCGACGGGGGAGGGGATCTCGGTGTCGACCTTGTCGGTCGAGACCTCGAGCAGGGGTTCGTCGACGGCGACCTCGTCACCGACCGACTTGAGCCAGCGGGTCACGGTGCCCTCGGTCACGGACTCGCCGAGCGCGGGCATCTTGACGGCCTCGCCGTCGCCAGCGGGCGCCTGGGCGGCGGCCGTCTCGGGAGCAGGCTGCTCGGCAGGGGCTTCGGTGGGCTGCTCGGAAGGCGCCTCCTGGGCACGCTCCTGCTGAGCAGGTGCCTGCTGCGCGGGAGCTGCCTCCTCGGCAGGTGTCTCGTCCTGGGCGGGGGCCTGCGCAGGCGCGCCTCCCGCGCCCTCGCCCGAGCCGATGATGGCCAGGTCCGCGCCGACCTCGACGGTCTCGTCCTCCTCGACCAGGATCTGCTCGAGCACCCCAGCGAACGGGGAGGGGATCTCGGTGTCGACCTTGTCGGTCGAGACCTCGAGCAGGGGCTCGTCGACGGCGACCTCGTCGCCGACCGACTTGAGCCAGCGGGTCACGGTGCCCTCGGTCACGGACTCGCCCAGGGCCGGCATCTTCACTGCGTCGCTCATGACGTTGGTCTCCTCGTGGTTCGAGCGGTCTCGCCGCGACTCAGTTGTGGGCGTGCAGGGGCTTGCCCGCGAGAGCCAGGTGGGCCTCGCCGAGCGCCTCGTTCTGGGTGGGGTGGGCGTGGACGAGGTTCGCGACGTCCTCGGGGTAGGCCTCCCAGTTGACGATGAGCTGTCCCTCGCCGATCAGCTCGCCGACGCGCGCGCCGATCATGTGGACGCCCACGACGGGGCCGTCCTTGCGGCGCACGAGCTTGACGAAGCCCGTCGTGCCCAGGATCTTGCTCTTGCCGTTGCCCGCGAGGTTGTAGTCGAGCGTCTCGACGTTCTCCTTGCCGAACTCCTCCTCGGCACCGGCCTGGGTCAGGCCGACCGAGGCGACCTCGGGCTCGGAGTAGGTCACGCGCGGGATGCCGGACTCGACGATCGGCGCGGGGTTGAGCCCTGCGATCTCCTCGGCGACGAAGATGCCCTGCGCGAACCCGCGGTGCGCGAGCTGGAGGCCCGGGACGATGTCGCCCACGGCGTAGATGTTGCCGACGCCCGTGTGGAGCCGATCGTTCGTCGTGACGAAGCCGCGGTCGAGCGTGACGCCCTGCTCCTCGTAGCCGAGGTCCGCGGTGCGCGGGCCACGGCCGACCGCGACGAGCAGGAGGTCGGCGTCGAAGGACTTGCCGTCCTCGAGCGTGACGTGCACGCCCGAGTCGTCCTGCGTCACGCCCTGGAAGCGCACGCCGGTGTGGAAGGCGATGCCGCGCTTGCGGTAGGCGCGCTCGAAAGCCTTCGAGAGCGCGGGGTCCTCGTTCGGCAGCAGGTGAGGGAGGGCCTCGATGATCGTGACCTCGGCACCGAAGGAGCGCCACACGCTCGCGAACTCGGCACCGATCACACCGCCACCGAGCACGACGGCAGAACGGGGGACCCAGTCGAGCTCGAGCGCCTGGTCGGACGTGATGACCCGACCGCCGATCTCGAGCCCCGGGAGCGAGCGCGCGTACGAGCCGGTCGCGAGCACGACGTGCTTGCCGACGTAGCGGACGCCGTCGACCTCGACGGCGTCCTTCGCGACGAGCTTGCCCCAGCCCTCGACGAGCGTGACTCCGCGCGCCTTCACGAGGCCCTGCAGGCCCTTGTACAGGCCGCCGATCACGGTGTCCTTGTAGTTGTTGACGCCAGCCATGTCGATGCTCTCGAGGCTCGCGTTGACCCCGAAGTGCGCGGCCTCGCGCGCCTGGTCCGCGAGCTCGGCGGCGTGCAGGAGCGCCTTGGTCGGGATGCACCCGTTGTGCAGGCACGTCCCACCGACCTTGGCGCCCTCGACGAGGGCGACGCTCAGACCCAGCTGTGAGGCGCGCAGGGCGGCTGCATACCCGCCGCTACCCCCGCCCAGGACGACGATGTCGAACTCGGTGCGGCTGTCTGCCACGAAAACTCCTTAGGCCGAAAGTGTCTGCGCCGGGCCGGCCCGTGCGTCCCTCGCGCGGCGCGGCCACCCGACGACCATCTTGTCACCACCTCGCCGGACGCGGCGAACGAACCGCACGGCGAGAGACGCAGATCACGTAACCTTGCACGCCATGGGCCTCTTTCGCCGCCGTCGGCGCCGCGCCGACGCGCCCTCGCCACGCGACGCGGCACGCGCGACGCGCGAGCACCTCGCAGAGTTCGTGCGCACCCGCGTCGGTGTCGAGGCCTACGTCGAGCCCGAGACGAACGTGACGCAGACGACCGTCGTCCTCATCGCGACGACGGGCGAGTGGACCCGGCGCAAGGTGCCCGATGCGGCGACCGCCGCCAAGATCGCCGAGGAGCTCTCGATCCCGGTCTACGACGTCCAGCGCACGGGTTACCCGCCGCGCATGCGCGAGTGGAACGCGCGGCGGCGACGCGGTGAGGTCTGAGTACCCTCGACCTCGTGCTCGTCCTCACCTGGATCGTCGTCGCCCTGTGCCTCGCGCTCGGGGCGTGGGCCGCCGTGCGTGCCCTGCGTGACCAGGCCGTCATCCTGCGCCAGCTGTTCGCGGCCGGCGCGGTCGAGGCGGTCCTGCTCGTCCAGCTCCTCGTGCTCGGGGTCCTGCAGGCTCGTGGGGCCCAGGTCGACGACGGCGTGACGTTGTGGGGCTACGCGATCTCGATGCTGCTGATCCTGCCCGCAGCCGCGGTCGTGTCCTTCCTCGAGCGGACCCGGTGGAGCTCGGTCGTGCTCCTGATCGCCGCGCTCACGACGGCGTTCCTGCAGTACCGCGTCCTCGTGCTGTGGTCCGCGTGACCTCCGCCGAGCCGCGCAGCGCCGCGCACGGCGGGGGGCGTGTCGTCGTCTTCGTCTACGGGCTTCTCGCGCTCGCCGCGACCGCGCGCGCCCTCGCCCAGATCGCGACGCGGTTCGCCGAGGCGCCCCTCGCGTACTCGCTGTCCCTGTTCTCGGGCCTGGTCTACATCCTCGCGACGGTCGCCCTCGCTCGGTCCTCGCGCGGGTGGCGCACGGTCGCATGGCTCGCGATCTCGGTCGAGCTCGTGGGTGTGCTCGCGGTCGGGGCGCTCTCGCTCGCAGTCCCCGAGGACTTCCCCGACGAGACGGTGTGGTCGCAGTTCGGCGCCGGCTACGGCTACGTTCCGCTCGTGCTGCCCGTCGTCGGGCTCGTCCTGCTGTGGCGCACGAGGGCCCGCAGCCCCGAGCGGGGGAGCGGCTAGGTTGGTCGCCGTGTACCGCGTCCTGTTCGACCTCGTCCTGCGCCGGCTCGACCCCGAGCGGGCGCACGAGCTCGCGTTCGGACTGATCGCCTCGGTCGGGCGGGTCCCCGGGCTCGCCCACGTGCTCACGAAGGTCTTCTCGGCCCCGGCGGCCGGGCGCGTCGAGGTGTTCGGCCGCACGGTCCCGGGACGCTTCGGCCTCGCGGCCGGCTTCGACAAGGACGCCCGCGCGGTCGAGGGGCTCACGATGCTCGGCTTCGGCTTCGTCGAGGTCGGGACCGTCACGGCCCAGGCGCAGCCGGGCAACGAGCGCCCGCGCCTGTGGCGCCTGCTCGCCGAGCGCGGGCTGCGCAACCGCATGGGCTTCAACAACGAGGGAGCCGTCGCGGCCGCCGCCCGCCTGCGGGCCCTGCGACGCCGCACCCGGGGCCGGGCCGCCGTCGTCGGCGTGAACATCGGCAAGTCGAAGGTGACCCCGCCCGAGCGGGCCGCCGAGGACTACGCCTTCTCGGCCTCTCAGCTCGCGCCGTACGCGGACTACCTCGTCGTCAACGTCTCCTCGCCCAACACCCCGGGACTGCGCGACCTGCAGTCGGTCGACGCGCTGCGCCCGATCCTGCGCGAGGTGCGCTCGGCCGCCGACGCCGTCGTCGGCGGGCGGCACGTGCCGCTCCTGGTCAAGATCGCCCCCGACCTCGCCGACGAGGACGTCGACGCGGTCGCACGCCTCGCCGACGAGCTCGGTCTCGACGGGGTCGTCGCGGTCAACACGACGATCGCCCACGACCTCGGCCCCGGTGGGGTCAGCGGGCCCCGACTGCTCGAGCGCGGCGTCGAGGTCGTGCGCCGGCTGCGCACGGCGCTCGGGCCAGACACCGTGATCATCGGGGTCGGAGGCATCACGACGGGCGCCGACGCCGCGCGCTACGTCGAGGCCGGAGCGACCCTCGTCCAGGGCTACACAGGGCTCGTCTACGTGGGCCCCGCATTCGCCGCGCGGGTCAACCGGCACCTCGCACGGAGCGCGCCGTGATGGTCCCGCGCTGGGTCTGGGCCTTCGACGACGCGCGCGGCGACGAGGTCGCCGAGCCCGTGAGCCCCGTGTTCACGACCCAGTTCGACGCCGAGGCGTGGCTCGGCGAGCACTGGCGGACGCTCTCGCGCGAGGGCGTGCGCACCGCGCGGCTCCTGCACGACGGCGAGCCCGCGAGCCCGGCCGTTCCGGTGCCCCCCGTCGAGGACTGACCCGAGTCGCCTCGGGCCAGTCCTCGAAAGCCTCACGCGACGCGCGACTGCGGTGCGTTGCGCGCCGTGAGCGCGGGGTCGCGGACGACGACGTCGCCGAGCGCGCCGTCGATCGCGGCCATGACCTCGGGCTCGAGGCGCACGCCCGAGGCCTTGACGTTCTCGGCGATCTGCTCGGGCCGCGAGGCGCCGATGATCGCAGCGGCCACGTTGTCGTTCTGGAGCACCCACGCGAGCGCGAGCTGAGCGGGTGTGAGGCCGAGGTCGGCGGCGATCGGCACGAAGCGCTGCACTGCCTCGAGCACGGCCTGGTCGTCGACGAGGCGCGAGATGAAGTTCTTGCCGCTCTTCTCGTCGGTCGCACGCGACCCGGCGGGCGGGGCCTCGCCCGGCTTGTACTTGCCCGTGAGCACACCCTGCGCGACGGGAGAGAACACGATCTGGGAGATTCCGACCTCGCGCGAGGCGGGGACGACCTCCTCCTCGATCACGCGGTAGAGCGCGGAGTACTGCGGCTGGTTCGACACGAAGGGGATGCGCAGCTCCTTCGCGAGCGCCGCTCCCGCGCGGATCTGCTCGGCCGTCCACTCGCTCACCCCGATGTAGAGGGCCTTGCCCTGGCGCACGACGTCGGCGAACGCGACCATCGTCTCCTCGAGCGGGGTCTCGGTGTCGAAGCGGTGCGCCTGGTACAGGTCGACG
>JAJUHG010000168.1 GCA_029267995.1 Micrococcales bacterium | reverse complement strand
GGGCCTGCACGAGGAGGCGGATCGCCTGCGGGCCGAACCGAGCGCCCGGCCGGTAGGACACGCCCGCGTCGAACGGCACGCCCACGACCTTGACCTGCGCGCGGTCGACCTCGTCGAGCCGGGGCAGCCGTGCGAACGTCGCGGGGCCCGCGAAGCGCGGGACGCGCGTGGAGTCCACGGGCCCCCGTGGCGCGCCGGCGGCGGGCTGATCGTGTCTCACCTTCCGCAGTGTGCCAGGACGGGCCTTCGCCCACCCCGCCATCAGCACGGCACTTCGCCGCCGACTCGGCACTTCCCCCTGCCGAATCCACGGCAAAGTGCCGAGCTCGGGCGTTGACGGCGACAACATCAGGCCAGGAGAACGCAAAAGCGCCTGGCCACACGGCCGGGGGAAGCGTGCTCACAGAGTGGAATCGCGCGTCGCACTTCGCCCACACCTCAGTTAGCGTACTTTTCGCGGCCTGAATCGCGGGGCCAGCCGAGGGGCCACTGGCCCGCGAACCGAGGAGACACATGCGTCGTCATCTCACCACGCTCATTGCCACCGTGGCAGCACTCTCGCTGACCGCGCTCCCGGCAGCCGCCGAATCGACCACCAGCACGGTCGCCCCCACGGGCGCACCCGCCAGCGAATCCTCGTCGGCGAACCCCGCCGCCTCACGCAAGGTCGTGAAGGCCCGCTACGGCACCTTCAAGTCCACGAAGTACTCCGGCAAGGGCGACAAGCTCATCAAGCTGCCCAAGAAGGCCCGGTACGGCCTGGTGACCATCAAGGTGCGCGGCGAGGGCAAGTTCCAGGCCCGACTGCTCGACTCCAAGAAGAAGTCTCTCGGCGTGCTCGTCAACGGATGGCGCGAAGCCCCGTACCACGGCACCACGGCGTTCGGCCTCGAGCGCAACACCTACAGCCCTCGGTACCTGAAGATTCGCTCCACCAGCGCCAAGAAGTGGACCGTCAAGGTCGCACCCCTGCACCGGGCCAAGGCACTGAAGAAGACGCAGAAGGGCTCGGGGGACGCCGTGTTCCGCGTGACGCTCAAGAAGTCGAAGAACTGGAAGATCAAGTACCGCTCTGACGCCAAGAGCAACGTGATCGTCACTGCCTTCGGGCGCACCCGCAACCAGACGCTCTGGAACGAGATCCGCAAGAAGTACACGGGCAAGAAGAAGGTCAACGACTTTTCCGGGTTCGTCGTGGTCCGCTCCTACGGCGACTGGACCATCAAGCGCTGACGCGTTCGCTCGCGGCGCCCACCGGGCCGGAACGGCGGGGCGGCCGGGAAGAGTTCCTCTACACCCGGATCTGGACGAGCAAGGCCGAACACGCCGAAGCGATCAAGACCTGCACATCCACGACAACGACCATCGAGCCCACACCACCGTTGGCGACCAAGCCCCAGCCTCACGACTACCCACCGGCGTCACCAAGGTCATGAGCCAGAAAACCTAGCCCGCGAGGCCTGCGAGCGCCTCGGCGACACTCGTCTCGCCGTCGAGCACGTCGAAGGCGCGGCGCACCGTCGCGGGCTGCTCGAGCGCCTCGGCGATCACGAGCGCGACGTTCCCGCGCGAGGTGCTCCCCCGCCCGAGGTCCTGCCCGACGCGGACCCGTCCCGTCGCGTCGTCGTCGGTGAGGCTCCCGGGGCGCACGATCGTCCAGTCGAGCTCGGTGTCGCGCAGGAGCGCGTCGGCGTCGCGCTTGGCGCGGTGGTAGGCGTCCCAGCTCTCGTCGCCCGTGGGTGCGGCCTCGCGGTCCGCGCCGATGAAGGACACCTGGACGAAGCGCGTGACGCCTGCGCGCCGGGCGGCCTCGATCGACTGGACCGAGCCGCCGAGGTCCACCGTGGCCTTGCGCGCGGGTCCCGAGCCGGGTCCGGCGCCTGCGGTGAACACGAGGGCGTCGATGTCGCCGTCGGCGGCCACGCGCAGCGCCTCGGCGAGGTCGATCGCGGTGCCGGCCTCGAGGTCGTGCAGCACGGAGGTGGCGCCTGCGCCGCGGACGGCGTCGGCCTGCTCGGGCTTGCGATGCACCCCGAGCACGAGGTGCCCGCGCCGGGCAAGCTCGCTCGTGAGCAGTTGGCCGATCTTGCCGTGCGCGCCCACGACCGCGACGACGCGGCGGGTCCGGTGGTCTTGGCTGTCGATGCTCGTGCGCGTCATCCGTCCACCTTCTCGCACCCGCTGGAATGCCGCGAGGGCGAGATCCGTTGCGCTGTCATGAGCGAAACCATCAAGGTCGACGTCTGGTCCGACATCGCGTGCCCGTGGTGCTTCATCGGCAAGCGCAAGTTCGCCGAGGGGGTGCGCCGCTTCACCGAGGGTGCGGGCGAGGGTGCCCCGCGCGTCGAGGTCGAGTACCACTCCTTCGAGCTCGCCCCCGACACCCCTGTGGACTTCGAGGGGTCTGAGGTGGACTTCCTCGCCGAGTACAAGGGGATGCCCGAGGCGCAGGTGCACCAGATGCTCGACCAGGTGACGCAGATCGCGGCGTCGGTGGGTCTGGCGTACCGCTTCGACAAGGTCCGCCACACCAAGACACTCAAGGCGCACCAGCTGCTCCACCTCGCGAAGGCTCGCGGCCTGCAGCTCGAGATGACCGAGCGGCTGTTCCGCGCGTACTTCGAGGAGGGCCGCCACGTCGGTCACGACACCGAGCTGGCCGATCTGGCCGCCGAGGTGGGCCTCGACCGGGACGAGGTGCTCGCGGCTCTCGCCGAGGAGCGCTTCGCCGAGGACGTCGCGGCGGACATCGCCCAGGCGCGCGCCTACGGGATCACCGGGGTGCCGTTCTACGTGCTCGACGGGCGCTACGGCGTCTCGGGTGCGCAGGACCCCGAGGTGTTCGCGAACGCGCTGCGCCAGGTCGCTGCGGACCGCGCCGAGGTCTCGGCGTGACCTCCCCCATCGAGGACAAGAAGCCCGCCGACGACGGCGTCCTGGCCGACGACGACGTCTCGCTCACCGCGGGCGAAGGCGAGGGCGGGGGCGAGGCGAAGGACGAGGGTGCCGACGCTCCGGCCGGCTTCACGATGCTCGGTGGTGCGGGCGAGGCGTGCGGGCCCGACGGGTGCTGCTCGACCTGAGGTCAGCGCGTGGGTGGGGCCCAGCCCATCGCGGCGTGCGAGCCGCGCTGGATCATGCTCGAGGGCACACGGCGCATGAGGGCGTTACGCAGCGTCTGGCGCCAGCCACCGCCGAGGTGCGAGCCGATGCGTGCTGAGGCGAGCGAGGCGCGCCCGAGCGCCCGGCAGCGCGGGCGGCGCTCGGCGTCGAAGCGTGCGAGCGCGCCGGCGAGCTCGGCCCCGTCCGTCACGGGTGCCCCGATGAGCAGCCCGACGCACAGGCCGTCCTCGAGGGCCGTCGCGGCGCCCTGACCCATCGTGGGGAGGAAGCCGTGCGCGGCGTCGCCGATGAGCACGACCCGGCCCGCGTGGTAGCGCGGCAGCCCGCCGGGGATGTGGTGCACGTCGTGGCGGATCACGGCCTCGGGCGGGGTCGCGGCGATGATCTCGCGCACCGGGGCGGCCCAGTCCGCGAAGCGTTCGGTCGCGGCGGCGTGCTCGTCGGCGATCGTGGTGCGCTCGGGCATCGCGACGTAGCCGTACCAGTAGGTGTGCGTGCCTGAGACGGGCATCGTGCCGAACTCGGCGCGCGGACCCCAGTACTGGCGCAGCGCGCCGTCGCCGAAGCGGCCCGGGGTGATGGCTCGCCAGCTCGAGAAGCCGCTGTAGCGCGCCGTCGTGCGCGGGAACAGGCGGGCGCGCACGGCGCTGTGCATGCCGTCGGCCGCGACCACGAGGTCGGCCTCGCGGCCCGCGACACGCGCCGGGGCGCCGTGCGGCTCGCCCGGTTCGAGGTCCGTGACACGTTCGCCCGTGACGACCTCGACGCCTGCCGCGGCCGCGTGGCGTTGCAGGGTCTCGTGCAGGCGCACCCGGTGCACGCCGATCAGGGCGACCGAGGCGCGCACCTCGGGGTCGTCGGAGATCGTCAGGATCGGCTCGCCGTGCAGGTCCCACGTGCCCGCCGCGTACGTCGGGAAGCCGAGCCCGGCGACGTCGTCGTCGTCGAACCCGAGCCCGCGCACCGCGGCGACCGCGTTGCGGGACATCGCGAAGCCGGCGCCCACCTCGCTCAGCTCGGGGGCGCGCTCGAGGACGGTCACGCGCCAACCTGAACGTGCGAGGGACGTTGCCGCGGTGAGGCCGGCGATCCCTGCTCCGACGACGACGGCGTGACGTGACATGGGCTTCTCCTTGTCGCCCGCCCGCGCTGGTGCCGCGAGCTGTGGACATTGTCGCTCACGCGCCGCCCAGGCCGGGAAGTCTCCAAGTGCAGCACACCCAACGACGAGGTTCCCTAATGTGGGTCCCCTCGCACAAGAAGGAGGAACCCGTGTCGGTCTCCCCGAGCGGAACCTCAAGGCCCCAAGAGTCCGAGAGGCACTACGTGGACCCCATCCTCCCGGGTATAAGACAGGCTCGTGGCGGTGACCACGACGAGGGCCTTCGGCGGACGACCCACCCGGGCAGCCAGTCGAAGAAGCGACTTGGCCGCACTGTCGATCTGCGAGTCCCCTAGCTTGACCTCGACGCCGATCCAGTCGCCGGCGCGAGTCTCGACGACGTAGTCGACCTCGAGTCGCCCCTCGGCCTCGCGATAGTGGAAGCACTCCGCACCAGCCGCTTCGGCATAGACGCGCAGATCGTGTGCGACGAGTCCCTCGAAGAGGAAGCCCGTCGTGTTCAGATCATCGAGCATGCGCTCGGGTGACATGCGAAGCAGGGCGGCCGCGAGCGAGGGGTCCGCGAGCATGCGCTTGGGCGTGCTCGTGAGCCGCTTGGAGGACCTGACGGCGGGATCCCATGCCGGGATCTCGTCGACGATCATCATGCGCCTCAATGCGTCCAGGTAGATCTGCGCGGTCGCGCGAGCGAGCGAATCCTCCGCCTCATCTTCCGAGGCGCGCGCACGCTTCATGATCGTGGCGAGGGTCGAGGTCTGAGCGGTCATCTGCGCGTAGGCGTGCAGGAAGCGCCGCACGAGGCGGGGGTTGCGCACACCCCCGGAGACTTCGTCGATGTCGTGTTCGACGATGACGTCCAGATAGCCGTCGAGAAAGGTCTGCGCAGCTGAGAGGTCGGCGTCCACCAGGAACGGCCAACCTCCGACGGCGATGTGCTTGAGGTAGTCGTGGATCGTCACCGGACTGTTGGCGGCCGGGATCTCATCGCCGGCGAGCAGTGCTGCGACCGAGACCTCGGGTGAGGTTGCGCGCTTCTCGGACAGGGTCATCGTGCGCATCGTGAGCACGCCGAACCGCCCCGCGCCAGAGTGACGCGGCGCGTCTTCCTTCGGCGTTGCGGAGCCGGTGAGGATGAACTGACCGGGCGCCCCGCGCTCGTCGACGGCGCGCCGGACCGCGTCCCAAAGCCT
>JAJUHG010000167.1 GCA_029267995.1 Micrococcales bacterium | reverse complement strand
CAGCGCCGAGCGAGCCCGTCCGGACTGCGGCCCCCGTCCCGCGCGAGGCACCCGCGCCCGCGGCCCCTCCCGTGCCGGTCGGGGACACGCCGACCCCGCTCATCGCGGAGGTCCCGGGCTTCTCCCGGCCCACCGCGACCACGTGGGAGCCGGGCGAGACCGCCGCACCGCAGCGCCTCGCCCCGGCCATCGACCCCGCACCGGTCGCACCCGCGCCCGAGCCCGCCGCGGCACCTGAGCCTGCGTCACCGGCCGCTCCTCCTTCGCCGGCCGAGCCCGAGGCAGGATCGGGTGTGCTCGACGCGGACGAGGACGTCGACCGCACGCGCCTCGCCCCGGCGCCCGCGCGCGGCGAGCTCGTGCTCGTCCTGCCCGGCGGTGAGCGGGTCGAGGTCACGGGCGAGGGCGTGCTCGGCCGCAACCCCGCAGCGCCCGTCGGGCACGAGGTCGCGCACCTCGTGACGGTGAGCGACCCGAGCCGCTCGGTGTCCAAGACGCACCTCGGTTTCGGGCTCGACGCGATCGGCCTGTGGGTCAAGGACCTGCACTCGACGAACGGCACCGCGGTGGTCGCCCCCGACGGCACCCGCAGCCCCCTCACTCCGGGCCTCGCGGTGCACGTCCAGCCGGGCGACGTCGTCGTCGTCGGTGATGTCGAGGTCGAGGTGGGCCGATGACGTCCGTCACGGCCGGCGTGCACGCCGCGTGGGGGGCCGCGACCGACCGAGGACGCCGGCGCACCCTCAACGAGGACGCCTTCCTCGCGAGCGAGCCGGTGTTCGTCGTCGCCGACGGCATGGGCGGGCACGAGGCGGGCGAGGTCGCGAGCGCGTGCGTCGTCGACGTGCTCTCGCGCCGCCTCGTGGGGCGCGCGGTGAGCCACGAGCTCGTCGACGCCGCGATCGGCGAGGCGCACCGCGAGGTGCAGCGCATCGAGGCGCGACCCGGGCGCGGTGCGGGCACGACCGTGAGCGGCGTCGTGCTCGCCGAGGTCGCGGGCGAGCCGTACTGGATCGTCGTCAACCTCGGCGACTCGCGCACCTACCGCCTCGCGCGCGGGGTGCTCGAGCAGATCAGCGTCGACCACTCCGAGGTCCAGGAGCTCATCGATGCGGGCACCGTGACGCGCGCACAGGCAGCCCACCACCCGCGCCGGCACGTCGTGACCCGCGCGATCGGTGCAGCGGGTGGGATCGACGTCGACTACTGGCTGCTCCCGGTCTCGCGCGGGGACCGGATGCTCGTGTGCTCCGACGGGCTCACGGGCGAGCTGAGCGACCACGACGTCACGACGACGCTGCTCGCCGAGTCCGACCCGCAGGCCGCCGCGGAGCGGCTCGTCGCGCAGGCCGTGCGCGCGGGCGGGCGGGACAACGTCACGGTCGTCGTGGTCGACGTGCGCGAGATCGACGGGCAGGACGACGGCTCGTCCGCGACGACCCCGCGCGAAGCTGCGCTCACCGACGAGGACACACAGCCCCGCGCGGGCGCGGCCCGGGAGGTAGCGAGATGAGCGGGTACGTCCCGGGCGAGGGGATCGCCGTCGTCGCGCCGCACGCAACCGTGCTGCTCCCGGGCGACGCGGCACCGCGACTCGTGCGCGCGGTGCACGCCGCGCTCGTGCCGGGTGCAGGGGTCCCCGAGGTGCTCCAGGTCCTCACGGGCGAGTTCGCGCAGAGCCTCACGCGTATCCCGCCGTTCGCGGTCGCGGTGCGCTCCGCGGCGGGGGTGCACGCGGTCGCGCGCGGTGCGGCCGAGGTGCGGGTCGTGGGCCACGAGACCGTCTCGGGCGAGGGCGTCTCGACGTGGACCGAGCGCTTCTTCGCGGGCGCCGACGCCGCCGACCTCGTCGCACGCCCGGGCGTCGAGCTCGCCGACGACGACCTCTGGCCGCTCCTCGCTGGCGTCGTCCGGGCCGTCGCGGTGCGGGTCGAGGCGAGCGAGACGGACGCGACGAGCGGCGCTGCCGTCCCGCGAGCCGGTACCGCCGCACGTCGGGAGAGCACCGAGGTGGCGAGCCTTGCCGAGGCCACACCGAACCTTGACGAGGTCACGCCGAGCCTTGCCGAGGCCACGCCGAGCGAGCCGGGCCCCGCCAAGGTCGCACCGAGCGAGCCGGGCCCCGCCGGGGTCGCGCCCATCGAGCCGAGCCCTGAGACGAGCGACCCGAGCCCCGCGGTTCACGAGCCGGACCCGGACGCGAGTGCGGGCGGCGCCTCGGAGGAGACGATCGTGCCGGCCGAGACGGTCGTCCCCGAGGACGACGACTCCTTCGACCACCTGTGGGGCAGCACGATCCTGCGTCCCGTCGAGGCGGCCGCGATCCGGCCCGACGAGCGCGACCCCGACGACGACCCCGCCCCCGCACCCCGCGCACCCGCTGCGAGCGCGCCCGTCGCCGTGCCCCCTGAGGCCCCTGCCGTGGCGCCGGCTCTCGCACCGCCCGAGCCCTCCGCGCCCCCGCAGCCCGCGTCCCCCGCCACGCAGCCCGCGAGCTCCGACGCCGACGAGCGCCCCGCGGCGGGCCCGTCCTGGGTCCCCCCGTTCACGATCGAGGTGCCCGAAGCCCCGGTCGAGCGGCTCGGCGACCACGACGGGCACACCGTCGTGCGCGGACAGCCCGCCGTCGTCGCCCCCGCACCGATACCGGAGCCCGCCCGCACGACGGCCCGGGCCGTCGGCTCGACGGGCGAGGAGATTCCCCTCGACCGGCCCGTCGTGCTCGGGCGCAAGCCACGCGTCTCGCGCGTCGGGAGCGGGGCGGTGCCGCGCCTCGTCGCGGTCCCGAGCCCTGAGCAGGACATCTCGCGCTCGCACCTCGAGATCCGCCCCGAGGGCGCGAGCGTGCTCGTCGTCGACCTCGGCTCGACCAACGGCACGACCCTCCTGCGTCCCGGCCAGCTGCCCGTGCGCCTGCACCCGAACGAGGCCGTGCTCGTGGTCGAGGGCGACACGGTCGACCTCGGGGAAGGTGTCACCGTGACCTTCGAGGGACTCTCGTGAGCACGCGCCGCGCCCCCGCACCCCCGCCCCTGATCGACGGCTACGAGCACGTCGAGCACCTCGGTTCGGGCGGCTTCTCCGACGTCTACCTCTACGAGCAGCAACGCCCCCGACGCCGGGTCGCGGTCAAGGTCCTGCTGCACGACCTCGCCGGCCCGGACGCGCGCGAGCGCTTCGACCACGAGGCCAACCTCATGGCGCAGCTGTCGACCCACCCCTCGATCGTGACGATCTACGAGGCGGACGTCGCACGCGACGGGCGGGCGTTCCTCGCGATGGAGTACTGCTCGCGCCCCCATCTCGGGGCGACCTACCGGCGCGACCCGCTCTCGGTCGCCGAGGCGCTGCGCATCGGCATCCAGGTCGCAGGTGCGGTCGAGACGGCGCACCGCGCGGGAATCCTGCACCGCGACATCAAGCCCGCGAACATCCTCGTCACGGAGTACAACCGTCCCGCGCTGACCGACTTCGGGATCTCCGCGACCGTCGACGCGCTCGCGCACGAGGCCGAGGGCATGTCGATCCCGTGGTCGCCGCCCGAGTCCTTCACCGACCCACCCACGAGCTCGGTCGCCTCGGACGTGTGGGCGCTCGGCGCGACGATCTACTCCCTGCTCGCGGGCCGCTCGCCCTTCGAGGTGCCCGGCGGGCGCAACGGCGCGGCCGACCTCATTGCGCGCATCGAGCGCACCCCCGTCCCGCCCACGGGCCGCTCCGACGTGCCTGGCTCGCTCGAGCAGGTGCTCGCCCGGGCCATGGCCAAGGACCCCCTCGCGCGCTTCCCCTCGGCGCTCGCGCTCGCCCGGGCGTGGCAGCAGGTCCAGGTCGAGCTCGCGCACGCGATGACCCCCGTCGACGTGCTCGACGACTCGGTCGGCGTCGTCCCGCTCGACGACGACGACGAGCCGGGCACCCGGGTGCGTTGCGTCACCTCGATCGACCCGCACGAGGTCTCGGGCGGAACAGGCCCCACGGACCCCGGTCCGACCCTCCCGGGCGAGACGCTGCACCGACCCCCGCTCACCCACGCGCCCGCGCCCGAGGAGACCGTCCTGCAAGGGGCCCCACGGGACGTGCCGACCTTCGCGGTCGACGAGGTCGAGCAGACCGTGCTGCGCAGCAGCGCACCCACGCCCCTCGAGGTCGCCCCGGACCCAGCCCCAGCGCCCGCTGAGACGCCCCCGCGCCGCCGGCGCTGGCCGCTCCTCGCCTCGCTCGGCGCGATCGTCGTCGTCGGCGGTGCCGCGCTCGCGATGTCGCTCGGTGGCGAGCCTCGCACGACCCCGAGCCCGACCGCGCCGCCGTCGGCGAGCCCCGTCGACCTCGCGAGCGACCTCGTCCCGGCGCCCACGGACCTCACGGCGAGCGTCACGGACGGCACCGCGACCTTCACGTGGACCAACCCCGACCCCGAGCCGGGCGACTCGTTCCTGTGGCGCACCGTGTCGGTGCTCGAGACGGGCGAGCTCGAGCGCGTCGCCGAGCCGAGCGTCGCCGTCGAGGCCCCCGACGGCGCCCAGGTGTGCGTCGAGGTCGTGCTGCGCCGCGACACGGGGCGCACCTCCGAGCCCGTGCGGGGGTGCACGCCATGACGGACGCACGGCTCTCGGTCGAGCTCGCGGGGGAGTGGTTCCACGTCGAGCCCGACGCCGAGCTCACGATCGGGCGCGAGGGGGACGTCCAGGTCGACGACAACCCCTTCCTGCACCGCCGCCTGCTCCACCTGGGCCGCTCGGACGGGCTGTGGTGGATCACCAACACCGGCTCGCGGCTCTCGGCGACCGTGTGCGACGCCTCGACCGGCGCGCAGTCCTGGCTCCCGCCCGGGGCGCGCCTGCCGCTCGTGTTCGCCGTGACGACCGTCGTGTTCACTGCGGGCCCCACGACCTACGAGCTCGCGATCCACGCGGCCGAACCGACCTACACCGAGCCGCCGCGTGACCCCGTCGGCGGGGACACGACGATCGGGACGGTCCAGCTCACACTCTCCCAGCGCCAGCTGGTCGTCGCGCTCGCCGAGCCGATGCTGCGCCGCGAGGGCACGACCGTGAGCGAGATCCCCTCGAACGCCGACGCCGCCGCGCGGCTCGGCTGGACCATCACGCGCTTCAACCGCAAGCTCGACAACGTGTGCGACAAGCTCGACAAGCAAGGCGTCGCGGGCCTGCGCGGCGGGCCAGGGAAGCTCGCGAGCAACCGGCGCACGCGGCTCGTCGAGTACGCCGTCGGGACCCGCCTCGTGACGCCGGAGGACCTCGCCCTGCTCGACCTGCCCGACCCGGAGGCCGGCGCGTGAGCACACCCGACCTCGTCTCCGCGGTGCTCGTCGCGCTCGTGACCGCCCTCGTGTGCGCGGCCTTCGTCGTGCGCACCCGCGCCGAGCCGCCCACCCTGCGGGCTGCGCTCGCGCTCGCGGGAGCCTGCGGGCTCACCGCGCTCGTCGTCGTG
>JAJUHG010000166.1 GCA_029267995.1 Micrococcales bacterium | reverse complement strand
CCGAGCCCGCGGCGGAGGTGCCGTCGACGACGACGAGCGAATCTGGCGCAGTGCCGATCCGCAGCACGGGCGCGAGCGCCCCTGTCGAGGTCTCGTTGTGCGGCCAGGCGTAGACGTCGACGTCGTCGGCCTCCTCGGGCAGCGCGACCGAGCCCGGCTCGGCGTGCGTCACGAGCGACTCGGCGAGGAAGGGGGCGCGCGAGGTCGCGCGCGCGAACTTCCCGCCGAACTCCCCGAACACCGCGTGCGAGGCGCGGTGGGACACGAGCGAGAACGTCGCCATGTCCCAGAACGCCGTCGACCCGCCGTTGCCGAGCGCGACCTCGTACCCCGCGGGCAGCTCGAGGAGCCCCGCGACGCCCTCGCGCACCCGGCGCACGACGTCACGCACGGGCGCCTGACGGTGCGAGGTGCCCAGGAGGGAAGCACCGAGGGCCGCGACGGTGTTGACCTGAGCGGGACGGACCTTCGAGGGGCCCGAGCCGAACCGGCCGTCACGCGGGAGGAGCTGGTGAGGGATCGCGATCTCGGGGGTCGTCACGGCGCCACTGTACGACCTGGGCACCTGCGCCCCGCAGGTGTTTCACGCGGGGCGCCCTGTGCTCCTTGCCGCTTGGCCTAACCTGGAGCCCGAGCCGAACGACGAGGAGCAGCCAACGTGAGCGACCTGATCGACACGACGGAGATGTACCTGCGGACGATCTACGAGCTCTCCGAGGAGGGGATCGTCCCCCTCCGCGCCCGCATCGCCGAGCGGCTCGGCCACTCGGGACCCACGGTGTCCCAGACCGTCGCCCGCATGGAGCGCGACGGGCTCGTCGTCGTCGCGGGCGACCGGCACCTCGAGCTCACGCCCGACGGGCTCGCGAAGGCGACCCGCGTCATGCGCAAGCACCGCCTCGCCGAGCGGCTCCTGACCGACGTCATCGGCCTCGACTGGGCCTACGTGCACGACGAGGCGTGCCGCTGGGAGCACGTCATGAGCGACCGGGTCGAGCAGCGCATCCTCGAGCTGCTCGACCGCCCCCGGCACTCCCCGTACGGCAACCCGATCCCGGGGCTCGACGAGCTCGGCGACGATCGCGAGACCGAGCTGTTCCTCGACGGTGTGCAGTCCGTCGCGGCGATCGCGGGCGAGGCCGTCTCGGGTGTCGTGCGCCGGCTCGGCGAGCCCGTGCAGACCGACATCGAGCTGCTCGCCGAGCTCGAGGGTGCGGGGATCGTCCCGGGCGCCGCGGTCACGGTCACCCCGGGCCCGCGCGAGGTCGTGCTGCGCGCGGACGGTGCGCCGACCGAGATCGAGCTGCCCGACGAGATCGCGCGGCACATCTTCGTCGCGGTCGGCTGAGCCCTGGCCACCTGGCCGGAAGGCCCCCGTCGGAGCGCCTTGCGGGATTCGTCCGTCCGCTCGACAAACCCGCTGGTCACTCGCATCTGTGCAGGTCAGCGACGAATCGTGCCACGTCGTGAACTCGTCGTGACCGAGGCGTGACAATCGGCCGGGGGGTCGGGTAGCGTCACCCGTGTTCCTGAGAACCCTCCTCTTGGGAGCCCTCACGCAGAACGCTTAACCCTGCCGCTGCGAGAGGTCCGCTAGAGCTCGCCGGCAGGGGCGGGGGAACCAACTCGGTTCCGGGGCGACCTGGGACCTTGGGGTGAAGTCGTTCGGAAGCCCTCCGGGGCCGAAGGGCGGCCGGGTGCTCTCCCACCCGAACCCGACAGCTCACCTCGCTGGCGTACCGGAGAGGTACTCGTGACCGCATCAACGACTCGAGGCCGCTACCGCGCGGCCCGTCGTCCGATCACCCCGCTCGACGACCTCGCTCAGGCAGCGAGTGGCAGCGTTGCCGCCGTCGGTCGTCACGCAGGTGTCGCAGCCGCCACCTCGGGGATCGTCGTCGGCATGATCGGGGTCTCCCCCGCGCACGCCGCCCCGACCGAGCTGTCCGCGCTGCCCGCCGTCGACACCGCGGGCCTTGCGGCCGGGGCGCTCACCGCGCTCGCGACCGCTCCGCAGGTCACGGTCGACGCCGACACCGAGTGGTCCTTCGACATCCCCAAGGTCAAGGTCGTCAAGGAGGAGGTCGCACCGCCGCCGCCTCCCCCCGTGCGGACCGAGACTCCGACCTCGCGCGACAACGCGCCTCGTACCGAGACGCCCGCAAAGGACGGCGGCAAGGTCCCGCAGGCCGTCAAGGGCAACAAGGTGCTCGAGATCGCGGCCCGCTACGTGGGTGTGCCGTACCGCTCGGGCGGTTCCTCGCCCAAGGGCTTCGACTGCTCGGGCTTCACGCAGTACGTGTACGGCAAGCTCGGCATCTCGCTGCCCCGCACGACGGGTGCGCAGAAGAACGCCGGCACGATCGTCTCGCGCAAGGACGCCAAGCCCGGCGACATCATCTGGAGCCCCGGCCACGTGGGCATCTATGCGGGCGACAACATGCAGATCGACGCCCCGCGGCCCGGCAAGACGATCCAGTTCCGGTCCATCTGGCAGTCGAACCCGGTGTTCGTCCGCATCACCGGCTGAGACCAGCCCTCCCGTGCCACGAAGAGCCCCGCTCGCGACGCGCAGCGGGGCTCTTCGCATATGTACGTGGCACGCGGCGGCTCGGCGCGTACCCTGGTGCCGCACGGAACGGACCGGGCGGGACGCCACCCGCACCGGCCGGACGCCGAGGAGGCGCCCATGCTGATGCCAGCCGCACCGCCGCGCAGGTCGCTCGTGCTCAACGCGAGCGGAGAACCACTGTGCGTCGTGACCCTGCACCGGGCCGTCGCGCTCGTCACGAGCGGCAAGGCGATGATCGTCGAGACCGACGGGCGCATGCTGCGCTCCCCGTCCCGCTCGTTGCCCGTACCCCTCGTGCTGTGCCTCGCGCGCTACGTGGCCGTGCCGCGCCGTCGGCCTGCGCCGCCCACGCGACGGACCGTGCTCCAGCGTGACGGCCACCGCTGCGCGTACTGCGGGGGAGCGGCCGACACGGTCGACCACGTCCTGCCACGCTCGCGCGGGGGCCGGCACGAGTGGTCCAACGTCGTCGCCGCGTGCGGGCGGTGCAACCACCGCAAGGCCGACCACCTGCTCGTCGAGATCGGCTGGGAGCTGCCCTTCACCCCGATGCCCCCGCGCGCGAACCTCGCGCTGCTCGCCGCCGGGCCACCCGAGCCCGCATGGGAGGCGTACCTCGCCGCGTGAGGCGGGGCGGGCACGGGAGCCGGCGTCCTCCCGCCCGCGAGCTACCACGACGAGCCCGCTGGCAACGGTTGTCCCTCGGAAGGGTAAAGAAAGTTGCCCGTCGAGGGAGCATTCTTGGCCGATCCGGGGCACACTGGAGACGTGGGCACCACGCACAACGACCCTGAGGTCGAACGCACCGACACCGTGCTCGTCGGGATCGACGGCTCGGACGCATCGCTGCACGCCCTGGACTGGGCTGCCGCCGAGGCGAAGACCCGCGGATGGGCGTTGCAGATCGTGTGCGCGTACGCGTTGCCCTCGTTCGCGGCCGCCTCGCTCGACGGGGGGTACGCCGCGCTCGACGACACCTCGATCCGGGAGGGTGCTCGCGTCGTCGTCGCCGAGGCGCAGCAGCGGGTCGAGGGACTCGGCCTCGACGTGACCGCGTGCGTCGCGACGGGTGACGCCACGAGCGTGCTCGTCGAGATGTCGCGCAGCGTCCGGCTCGCCGTCGTCGGGACGCGTGGGCGGGGCGGCTTTGCGGAGCGGCTGCTCGGGACGGTCTCGAGCGCACTGCCCGCGCACGGGCACTGCCCCACGGTCGTGGTCCCCCTGCGCGAGGACGAGGCGGGGGAGGGCTTCCAGCCGCCCGCGCCGGTCAAGCGGATCGTCGTGGGCGTCGACGGATCCCCGGCCGCCGAGTGCGCGCTGCGCCGGGCGATGGAGGAGGCGCAGGCGTGGGGCGCGGTGCTCACCGCGGTCGCCGCGATCCCGGTCGCCGCGGGTGCGGGGGTGCTCGCGTGGCTGCCTGCCGCGATCGACCACGAGCGGGTGCTCGCGGACGTCGCCGAGGGGCTCGAGGTCGTGGTCGACCGGGCACTCGAGGACTACCCGGGCGTCGACGTACGCCGGCACGCGCTCGACGGGACGGGAGCAGAGCTGCTCACCGAGTTCTCGACCGCCTCGGACCTCATCGTCGTGGGGTCGCGAGGGCGGGGCGGTTTCCGCGGCCTGCTGCTCGGCTCGACGAGCCAGGCGGTGCTGCACCACTCGGCGTGCCCCGTCATGGTCGTGCGGGCCGGGCCCGACGCTGGCCCGCCGATCCGCGGCGTCGACTTCTCCTGACGGTCAGGCAGGCCTCAGCTGCGCCGGCGGTAGATCGCCATCGTGATCGGTGCGAACACCGCGGTGAGCGAGGCGGCCGCGACGAGCACCCACAGCAGTTGGGAAGCCGTCACGGTGCCGCCCATCGTGCCGCGCACCGCGGTCACGAGGTGCGAGACGGGGTTGATGTCGACCCAGGTCTGCAGCCAGCGGGGCATCGTCGAGGGGTCCACGAAGATGTTGCTCGCGAAGGTGAGCGGCATGAGCACCATCATCGAGGTGCCCATGACGGCGTTCGGGGTGCGCATGACCAGGCCCAGGATCGTGAAGGCCCAGCTGAGCGCGAACGCGAACACGACGAGCAGACCGATCCCCGCGAGCACCCCGAGCACCCCTCCGCCGGGCCGGTAGCCGAGGATCAGCCCGAGCGTCACGGTGACCGCCGAGGCGATCACGTAGCGCACGGTGTCCCCGAGCAGCGCACCCGCGATCGGGGCGGGCCGCCAGATCGGCAGCGAGCGGAAGCGGTCGAACACGCCCTTGGTGATGTCGGTGTTGAGCGTGAAGCCCGTGTAGACGGTCGTGATGAGCACGGTCTGCACGAGGATCCCGGGCAGCAGGTACTGCAGGTACTGCTGGGTCGAACCCGCGATCGCCCCGCCGAACAGGTACGTGAACATGAGCGTGAAGATGATCGGCGTGAGGGTCACGTCGAACAGCTGCTCGGGCACGTGCTTGATCTTGAGCAGCGCGCGGTGCGCGAAGGCGAGCGAGGTCGCGACGGGTCCGGGCCGTTGCGGGCGCGCCTCGAGCGAGAGGGCCTTGACGAGCGGGTTGACCTCGCGCGAGGCGCTCACCGCGTCGGTCACGGGGTGGTGGGTGGTCATGAGGCGACCTCCTCCTGCTCGGTCTCTTCGGCGGTGCGCTGGCCCGTGAGCGCGAGGAACACCTCGTCGAGGCTCGGTTGACCGAGCGAGAACTCCGCGACGCGCACCCCCGCGGCCTGCAGCTCGGGCAACAGCGCTGCGGCGCGTTGCGGGGCGTCGTCGTCGTCGGGGATGCGTGCGGCGAGCGAGGCGACGTCGCCCGAGAGCTCGACCGGGGTGCCCAGGACGCGGGCGACGACCTCGGCCGCTGTGGCGCGGTCGACCGGGTCCGCGACACGCAGCGAGAGCGCCCCCGTCCCGACCGAGCGCTTGAGCTGGGCCGGGGTGCCCT
>JAJUHG010000165.1 GCA_029267995.1 Micrococcales bacterium | reverse complement strand
GCTCGAGGCGACGCGCGAGTGCCTCCAGGACGACTTCGACCTCGAGGCCCTGCGCACGCTCATGCGCGAGGTCGCCGCGCGGCGGATCTCGGTGGTCGAGGTGACCACACCCCAACCCTCACCGTTCGCGCGCTCGCTCCTGCAGGCCTACACCTCGGCCTTCCTCTACGAGGGCGACCAGCCGCTCGCCGAGCGGCGTGCCGCGGCCCTCACGCTCGACGCCCAGCTGCTCGCCGAGCTGCTCGGGGACGACGCCGGGGCGCTCGCCGAGCTGCTCGACCCCCGCGAGCTCGTGCGCGTCGAGGACGAGCTCGCGCGCCGCACGCCCGAGCGCGCTGTCCGGGACCTCGAGGGGCTCGCGGACCTCCTGCGCAGCCACGGGCCACTCGACCTCGCGACCGCGGCGGCCTCGGTGCGCGAGGACCGTCGCGAGGTGCTCGCGGCATGGTTCGCCGAGCTCGAGGCGGCAGGACGCGTCGTGCGCGCCGCGCGCCGGGACGGCGAGGACCTGTGGTTCGCGGTCGAGGACGCCGGGATCGTCCGCGACGCGCTGGGTCTGTCGATCCCCTCGGGGCTTCCCGAGGCCTTCCTCGAGGCGCGGCCGGACCCGCTCGGAACCCTCGTCGCGCGCTTCGCGCGCACGCACGGGCCCTTCACCGCGGCCGAGGTCTGCGAGCGCCTCGGGCTCGCGCCCGCGGTGGCCCGCACGACCCTCGACCGACTCGTCGCGCAGCGCACCCTCGTCACGGGGCGCCTACGCCCCGACGAGCTGCGCTCGCACCCGGGCACCGAGGACTTCTGCGACCCCGAGGTGCTGCGCCTCCTGCGGCGCCGCTCGCTCGCGGCCCTGCGCGCCGAGGTCGAGCCGGTCGACGCCGCCGCCCTCGCTCGCTTCCTGCCCTCGTGGCACGGGGTCGGACGGCTGCGTGGCGTCGAGGGCACCCTCGAGGCCGTCGCGGGGCTCGCGGGAGCGCTCGTCCCAGCGGGCTCGCTCGAGTCGCTCGTGCTGCCCGCGCGGGTCACCGACTACGTCCCCGCGATGCTCGACGAGCTCGTCGCGACCGGTGAGGTGACCTGGCGCGGGCACGGTCGGCTCGCCGGCCAGGACGGGTTCGTGAGCCTCGCGCTCGCGGGGGAGGTCGACCCCTTCTCGATCGCGCGGGGCGCCCCCGAGAGCGCCGACGGCACGGAGCGGGAGCGCGAGCTCGACGCTCGCGTGCTCGAGGCGCTCGCTGCCGGCGCGGCCTTCCTCCCGACGCTCCTCGAGCGCACGGGGCTCGAGGGCCGCGCCCCCGAGCTCGTCGAGGCGCTGTGGCGAGCGGTGTGGCGCGGGCAGGTCACGAACGACTCCCTCGCACCGCTGCGCTCGTGGCTCGCCGGCTCGAGCACGCCCACGAGGCCGCCGACACCTGGCCGCCCGCGCGCCGTGCGACGCCCCGCGTCCCTCTCACGCCCGCCGCGCCCCTTCGCCGCCTCGGGCGCAGGTGCGGGCCGTTGGTCGCTCGTCGAGCAGGCGGCGCTCGACGAGGGCGGGCTCGCCGAGGCACTCGCGACGCGCCTTCTCGCGCGCCACGGGGTGCTCACGCGCGCCGTGCTCCCGAGCGAGGGGCTCTCGGGCCGCTTCGGCTCGCTCTACCGGACCCTCGCAAGCATGGAGCTCGCGGGAGCGGCCCTGCGTGGGTACTTCGTCGAGCACCTCGGGGGGACGCAGTTCGCGCTCACCGAGGCCGTCGAGGAGCTGCGTCGCTGCGCCGAGTCATCCACGGGCGCCGTCGTGCTCGCCGCGAGCGACCCGGCCAACCCCTACGGTGCGGCGCTCGCGTGGCCCGCCCCGCTCGAGAGCGAGGTCGCCCAGCGGCCCGGTCGCAAGGCGGGCGCCGTCGTCGTGCTCGTCGAGGGAGAGCTCGTGCTCTTCGTCGAGCGCGGCGGGCGCACCGTGCTGAGCTTCTCCGCCGACGAGCGGCTCCTCGTCCCCGCAGCGGGAGCGCTCGCCGAGTCGGTGCGCGCCGGACGGCTCGGTTCCTTCACGGTGCGGCGGGGCGACGGCGCGCCCATGACGGCACGCGAGGCGCGCACCGGCCCGCTCGGGAGCGCGCTCGTACGCTCAGGATTCGTGCCGACGCCGCAGGGGCTGCGCCTGCGCGCGTGAGGCCCGTCAGGACCCGGGTCAGCCGACCGGCGAGAGGATCTCGCGCAGCTCGGTCCACGTGTGACCGGACATGTCCGAGAGCTCCGAGGGGACCGTGTCGGGGATGTGCAGGCCCTCGGCGACCGCGACGCGGTCGCTCACCTCGCGCAGCACGACCGCCATCGGCAGGTCGAGCGCACCGCAGATCGAGGCGAGCAGCTCGGACGAGGCTTCCTTCTGACCACGCTCGACCTCGGACAGGTAGCCGAGGGAGACCTGGGCGGCGGACGAGACCTCACGGAGGGTGCGGCCCTGACGCTGGCGGGCGCCACGAAGCACGTCCCCGATCTCACGACGGAGCAGGATCATCGCCTTTCCCCCCTTCCCAGGTCCGGTCGACGTAGCACTACGGTACCCCGCCCGTGCGACAGACAACGACCGGGGCGGCTGCTGAGTGCTCTTTGCCATCACACCTGACCCAACGCGCCGCCCACCGCGCTTGTTCCCCCCGGTCCCGTGCGGGCCGTCACGACCGCGAGCGCGAGCTCGAGCGCCGCGTCCCGTGCCGCCGCCCGGACCTGGCCGCGGTCCCCCGCGAGCTCGAGGCCGCGAACCTCCTCATGGGCCCCGAGCACCGCCGCGACGAACACCGTCCCGGGCGGGTGACCGTCCTGCGGACCGGGGCCCGCGACCCCCGTCGTCGCGAGCCCGAGGTCGGCGTGCACGAGTGCCGCGACACCGCGCGCCATCTCGAGCGCGACCTCGGGGTCGACCGCCCCTCGGTGCGCGAGCAGCCCGCCGTCGACCCCGAGCAGCTCTTCCTTGACCTCGGGCGCGTACGCGACGACACCTCCCCGTAGGGTGCGCGAGGCCCCCGGGACGTCGACGAGGCTCGCCTGCACGAGACCCCCCGTGAGCGACTCGGCGACCGCGACCGAGAGCCCACGCGCGACGAGCGCGTCGACCACCTGAGCCGCGAGCCTGGTCACGTGCCCGCGACCTCCCGCTGCGCACGGCGCGCCCGCACGCCCCGCACGAGGTAGTCCGCACCTGTCGCGACCGTGATCGCGGCCGCGAGCCACAGGACGACGTCGGCGACCCTCGCCACGACGACCGGCAGGTGCGTGAGCGGGAGCAGGAGCAGACCGATCGCGACCGACTGCACGACCGTCTTGACCTTCCCCCCGCGCGAGGCGGGCACGATCTGCGAGCGCAGGAGCGCGAAGCGCCACAGCGTGATGCCGACCTCCCGCCCGAGGATCACCACCGTGACCCACCACGCGACCCGGTCCTGCGTCGAGAGCAGCACGAGGGCGGCGCCCACGAGCAGCTTGTCGGCGATCGGGTCGAGCACGACCCCGAGCGGGGTCACCTCGCCACGCGAGCGCGCGAGATGACCGTCGAGCCGGTCCGTGAGCGCCGCGAGGACGAACAGGCCCGTCGAGACGAGCCGCCACGCGACGTCGTCGTCGGCTGCCTCGAGCAGCGTCCACGCGAAGATCGGCACGAGAGCGATGCGCCCGAGGGTCACGGCGTTCGCCGGGGTCCACGTCGCTGCCTGTGCCACGCAGCCAGCCTAGTTGCCCTCCCGGACCGTTCCGACGAGGCCCGCACCCGAACGTCTATCGTTCGGGTGTGGCCAGGCACGCACGCAACCCCCGACGCAGCGCCGTCGTCCCCCGGGCCCTCGCCGCTCTCGCCCTCGTCGCAGCCGTGGGCGCGGGCGCAGCGGTCGCCGGGACCGGTCTCGTCCCGTGGCCATCTGGGAACAAGCAGGCCGACGCCCAGGCCTCCCCAGGTCCCACCGAGCACGCCACGACCTCCTCACCTCCGGCGACGCCGACCCCGACCCCGAGCCCCACACCCACGCCCGAGCCGGACAGCGAGCTGACGATCGTCGCGACCGGCGACCTGCTCACGCACATGGCCGTCAACACCTCGGCACGCGACGGCGACGGGTACGACTTCGGTCCCCTGCTCGCCCCGCTCGACGACTGGGTCGCAGGAGCCGACCTCGCGCTGTGCCACCTCGAGGTGCCGCTCGTGCCCGAGGGTCGCGGCCCGTCCGGCTTCCCGATCTTCGGCGCGCCGCGAGAGCTCGCCCAGAACCTCGCCGACCAGGGGTGGGACGGCTGCTCGACCGCGTCGAACCACTCGGTCGACCTCGGGTTCCGGGGCGTCGAGACGACGCTCGACCTGCTCGACGAGGCGGGGCTCGGCCACGTCGGTACCGCGCGCAGCGAGGCCGAGGGCGCAGCGCCCCAGGTGTACGAGCTCGAGCGGCACGGTCGCACGACCCGCATCGCCCACCTCGCCGCGACGTACGGCACGAACGGCATGCCCGTCGACGCCGACAAGCCGTGGTCCGTCCAGCTCATCGACACCGAGCAGATCGTCGAGCAGGCGACCGCGGCGCGCGAGGACGGCGCGGACCTCGTGCTCGTGTCGATCCACTGCTGCGTCGAGTACGTGACCGAGCCGACCGACCAGCAGGTCCAGATCGGGCAGGAGCTCGCCGACTCGGGCGTCGTCGACCTCGTGATCGGTCACCACGCGCACGTCCCCCAGCCCGTCGCCCGCCTCGAGGGCGGCCCGCACGGGGACGGGATGTGGATCGCCTACGGGCTCGGCAACTTCCTGTCCAACCAGGACGGTGCATGCTGCAGCTCGCGGACCGACTCGGGGCTCTGGCTCACCGCGCACGTGCGGCACCCCGACGACGGCCCGGCCCGGGTGAGCGAGGTCGAGTGGACCGCGGTCACGGTCGACCGGCGCGGCGGGCACCGCACGCACGCGCTCGCCGAGATAGCAGACGGCGGGGGCTCGCTCAGCGCCGAGGAGGTCGCCGCGCGTCACGGACGCGTGCTCGAGGCCGCGGGCGACGAGGCCCCCGAGCGCACCGAGCCGACCGAGGCCACGGGTCCCCCGCCCGTCGTCGTGCCGCGCCCCCGCTAGTCGAGCGCGCCCTCGGGCTGCGCACCCCCGAACAACCAGCCCTGGCCGTAGCGCCACCCGTTGTGGTGCAGGAAGTGCGCCTGCTCCTCGGTCTCGATGCCCTCGGCGATCGTGATCATGTCGAGCTCGCGCGCGAGCGCGCCGAGCGCCCGCGACACGCGCGCTGCAGCGGGGTCCTCGGGGATCCCGGCCGTGAAGGACATGTCGAGCTTGACCCCGTTGACCGGCAGGTCCCGCAGGTAGGACAAGGGCGAGACCCCCGTGCCGAAGTCGTCGAGCAGGACGGGGATGCCCGCCGCGCGCAGCTGCGTGAGCTCGTGCCGCACGCGCGTGCCCGCGTCGACGAGCGAGGTCTCGGTCAGCTCGATCACGAGCCGCCCCGGGGCGACCCGGTACTTCGAGCTCTCCGCGAGCAGCCGCGCCGCGAACTCTCCGTCGCCGAGCTG
>JAJUHG010000164.1 GCA_029267995.1 Micrococcales bacterium | reverse complement strand
GTCCCACCGGGACGAGTCCGACACGCTGTGGCTCGACGGCAAGGCGAGCAGGTCCGGCTGAACGAGCAAGGCCTTCGGCAGCACGCGCGTCCTGGGCGGGCTCGACCTCGACGTCGAACGCGGAAGATCTTCGGCACGCTCCGCGCGAACAGCGCCAGCAAGACCACAACCATCTCGATCCTCACGACCCTCCTTCCCGCCGACGACGGCGTCGCACGGGTCACACGCATCGACGTCACCTCCCAGCCTGAGGAGGTCCGCCGACGCATCCGCCTCGCGGGAAGGTCCGCAGCTGTCGACGTGGCACTCACGCGCACCGTGAACCTCATGGCGTTCGTGCGCCTCGCAGAGCTGCGGACCCAGGCCGCGCGTGGGCACATCGCTGAGCTGCTCGAACCCTCCGACCTCACACGGGCGCCGCGAACCGTCTCGTACGCACCTCCTCCGGCGAGGTCCGCCGTCGGCTCGGCCTCGCCCCGAGCTTCGCGGACTCCCCCGAGGGGCTCTTCTCCGACGAACCGACCACGGGCCTGGACACCCGCAGCTGCCGCGAGCTGTCGCACGTGATCGGCGAGCTCGCTCATGCCGGGACCACGTGGTGCGCCGCGATCCTCGCGGGCGCGATCGGGTGGGGCGGGTGACGTGCTCGGCGGAGGGCGGGGCGCCGGTAGGGGCGATGGCACCCCCCTGTTGACATTCTGGACATTGTTGACCAAACTAGCACATACGTTCGAGGGGCAAACTACTTGCCCGGCACGACCGCCGGGACCGACGGAGAGGGGGCGAGATGGGCGAGACGCTAGCGCTGGCCCCTGACCTCCCCCGCTCCGCACCCGTGGTCGGCGCGGCCGAAGCCGTGGCCGAGCTCGTCCGTGAGGTCGCCGAGAGCGAGGTCAAGGGGATGGGCACCGCCGCGCTGCTGCGCACCCTCACCGCGCTCGACGAGTCAGCCCGGTTGGTCGACCTCGCGAGGTCGAAGGTTCTCGCCGAGGTCGACCGCACCGAGGCGTGGCGCGGTCAGGGGCGAGACACGTCCCTCGCGGGATGGCGATCACGGACCACTCGAACCGGTCAGGGCACGGCGCACCGTGAGCTCGCGACCGCGCGGACGCTCGCACAAGTACCCGGGGCGAGCGACGCCCTGGCCACGGGCCAGCTCACCGGAGAGCACGCCCAGGCCCTCGCTCGCGTCGCTGGCTCGGGAGGCGCGGACCGGAAGGACCGGGTCGCGAAGGCGTTGGCCGACCCGGCGGCGAGCGCCGAGCTGCTCGAGTCCGCGAAGCATCTCGACGCGCCCCGCTTCGCGCGCGCCGCCGAGGCATGGGCCGCGCGCCTCGATCCGACGCGGCTCGAGGCCGACCACGCAACCCAACGACGCGCCCGCTTCCTCTCGCTTGCGGACACCCCCGGCGGCACGATCCTCAAGGGGCGACTCGACCGCATGGCCGGGCACCGTCTGCGCCTCGCGCTCGAGGCCGTGACGCCTGTCCCGAGCAGCGACGACGACCGTGACCCCACGCAACGCGCCGCGGACGCCCTCGACGCCCTCGCGCAAGGCGCGTTGAGCGACCCGAGCTCGAAGCCGGGCGGACACGTGCCCCCGCACGTCTCGCTCATCGTCACCGAGCACACCCTCACCGGCCTTCGCGCGCTGGACCTCGCGGACCGCGAGCGCCGCGGAGATGACGCCGACCCGGCGGAGGCTGTCGACGGCGCGTCCGAGACCTTCAGCCCGGCGACCCTCGAGGACGGCACCCCCGTTCCCCCGAGCGAGACCGCGCGCATCCTGTGCGACGCCGCCGTCACCCGCATCGTCCTTGACGCGGAGTCCGTCCCCGTCGACCTCGGCCGCACCAAGCGCCTGTGGACCGGCGCCCAGCGTCGACTCGTGATCGCCCGGGATCGCCACTGTGCCTTTCCTGGCTGCCAGATCCCCGCGCGCTGGTGCGAGATCCACCACATCGCGTGGTGGGGCCGCGACCTCGGCCCGACCGACATCGACAACGCGGTCCTGCTGTGCACCGCGCACCACGGGGTCGTCCACGCACAGGACCTCACCTTGCGTCGCAGCACCGCGCCACCGGGCCCGCCGGGCGCGGGCTTGCCCCTCGCAAGCTACGAGATCACGCCACGGGCTCGGCGTAGAAAGCACCCACCCCAGGCCTCTCGAGCACGTGGAGTCCCACAGGAGGATCCTCGGCCGGGCGTCGAGGACAACGAGAGCAACGAGACGAACGAGAGCAACGAGAGCAACGAGTCACCCTCACTGCGCACAGGTCCGTCTAGGACGGTGGCATCCGTCAACCCCGTGAGCGCACCACGGAAGGGCTTGCGACCCCCTGACCCAAGCCTCAGACGGACGCCGGCATCATCGCGATCTCCCGGACGAGGTGCTGGGAGTCCTGGTGCTGCCCGCGCCCCCGGGGAGGCACTCTTCTAGCCGGTGGACCCTCCGTGCGCCACGGAGCAAGCGGCGCAACGCCGACCTCGCGAGCCTGGACACCGGCCAACCACAGTCGGCACCATCGGCGCCGAAGCCAGCAACGCTGGCGGCGAGCAGCGGACGGCGAACAGCTGGCGGCAAACAGCGGACAGCGAGCGGCAAGCTGCAAGCTGCAAGCTGCAAGCTGCAAGCTGCTCGATCTTCAGGCGGTCCGCGGATCCGCGATCTTGGGCTCGGGGCTCGAGTCAGGACGAGCGGAGACACGTGGCACGGAGAAGATGCGTCGTCTCGACGCAGCGCACTCCACATGGCGCACTCGACATGGTGCACTCCACACCGAGCGCACTCCACACCGAGCGCACTGCACACCGAGCGCACTCCACACAGCGAAAGAGCCCGGTCTGACGACCGGGCTCTTCCTCGGGTGGAGCTGAGGGGACTCGAACCCCTGACCCCCTGCATGCCATGCAGGTGCGCTACCAGCTGCGCCACAGCCCCGTGAACAACGACGAGAATCATACGACCTCAACGCCGCTCGCGCCTAATCTACCGCGCCCGGCCTCTCCCCTCCCGGCGCTCGTGTCGTGGCTCAGGACAACGAGACCGACCAAGAGCGCGCAGCGTTGACGGACCCCCGCACACACGAAGTGCGGCGGTCGATCAGCGACCTCGTCCGGCGAACCAGTCTGCGGTCGAGACCGACGGCCCCACGTTGTGACCCTGGAGGCGCCAGCCTGGAGATGCTCCCCCGCGCGTCGGCGCGAGGTGCGACCAGTGGGCGCTGTCGACGCCCGCGACGCCGCGCCACGACGCGGGGTCCTGGCCGAGCAGCGCCGAGATGCCGAGCGCGATCGCCGCGCCGTGGCTCACGAGCACGAGCGTGCCCTCGGTCGCGGCCGCGAGGTCGCGGATCGCCTCGGCCATCCGCTCGCCGACCTCGCCGGGACTCTCCGCACCCGGGCGCTCGACGGCGTTCGCGCTCGACCAGCGCGCGGCCTCGGCCGGGTAGTCGGCATGGATCTGCTCGGCCGTGAGCCCTTCCCAGTCGCCGAACGCACGCTCGCGCAGCCGGACGTCCTTCTCGACCTCGATCCCCGCGAGCTCACCGAGGTAGCGAGCCGTGTCGAAGGCCCGCACCAGGTCCGAGGACACGATCCGCACGGGGGTGTGCCGTGCGAACAGGGCAGCCGCGGCCGTCGTGCCCTGCCAGCGCCCGACCTCGTCGAGCGGGATGTCGATCTGCCCCTGGAGCCTGCGGGCCGCGTTGTACTCGGTGCGCCCGTGGCGCCACAGCACGACGTCCGTCATGCGGCTCCGGAGCCGGGGACGACGTCGGCCGGCAGGGGCACCACGGGGCAGTCCTTCCAGAGCCGCTCGAGCGCGTAGTACTGGCGGTCCTCGGCGTGCTGGACGTGCACGACGATGTCGTTGAAGTCGAGCAGCACCCACCGCCCTTCGGACTTGCCCTCGCGGCGCAAGGGCTTCGCACCGATCTTGTGCAGCGCCTCCTCGACCGCGTCGACGATCGCGCCGACCTGGCGCTCGTTGCTTCCTGAGGCGAGGACGAAGACGTCGGTCAGCACGAGCTGCTCGGAGACGTCGAGGGCGATGATCTCCTCGGCCTTGAGGTCGGCCGCGGCACGCGCAGCCGCGACGGCGAGCTCGATCGAGCGGTCGGACGCGGTCACAGTTCTCCAGGTGGATCGTCGACGGCGCCGTACGGCGCAGCGGCCAGGTTACCGTCCGACCACTCCGCGAGCGCGTCCGCACCTGCCCCGCCACGGCCCTGGAGCAGTAAGAGCCACACGAGGAAGCCTGCGACGAAGGCGACGAGCGAGAGCACGATCATGTGCAGGAGCGTGTACCCGTGCGTCGGCTCCTCCTCGTCGTCCGCGACCTCCTCGGCCGAGACGCCGATCCGGCCCCACGCGGGCGTCGCGCCCGTGTCCTCACCCTCGGCCGTCGCCCCCCATGGGGTCGCGGACGGCTGGGGAGCCGAGGCTGCGCTGCGCGGGAGGGTGCCGACGTTCGCGATGACCGGGGTCGCTCCCGTGGGCACGAAGGTCCCTGCGGGCGGCGTCTTCGCGACCGGGGCGATCACCCCCGGCGGGAGCGTGCCCGGCTCGACGGGTGCGCGGACGGCGCCGCTCACCGCGGGGGTCCAACCCGTCTCGGGCGACGGCGCCTGGGGACGGTTCACGGTGGCGTGCGGCTGACCAGGAATGGGTTGCGCGCCGGGCCTCGCCCCTACGAACGGCGGCGCGTCGGCGTGGGCCGAGCCTCCACCGGTCGGGGAACCGGTCTGCGCGCCGGAGAAGGGGCCGGTCTGCGCGCTCGAGCGAGATTCGGCCTGTGCGCCCACGAAGGCCCCGGGCTGCGCACCTTGGGCCGCGGCGGTCTGTCCCTCGGAGGGGCCACCCGACCGTGCCCCCTGGGGCGCACCCCGCTCTCCCTGGACCTGCCCACCCCCCTGGGTCGGGGGCAACGACGGCCCCGGCACACGGGGGCCGGGTACGTCCATGTCGGGGCGTTGCGGCACGAACGCGGCAGGGCGTGAGGGCATCTGACCCACGGATGCCTGACCTGCGGGGCCCTCCCGCACGACGGGCGGGACGGGCACTCCCGGAGCGACGACAGCGCCAGGTCCAGCCTCAGGGCGCGCGGGCTGGGCCTGTGGGCGTCCCGGGCGCGCCGCTGTCGTCGTCGTGCCCTCCGACTGCGGGGAGCGGGCCGACACGGGCTGCGTCGAGGACGACGGCGCCTCGTGCGACTGCCCCGGTCGCAGGACGTCCGCGAAGTGCCCCTGCGGTACGGGGGTCGACGACGAGGCGGGACGGACCTCGCCGAGGCCACCCTCGGCGTCGAGGCCGCGCACCGCACCCGTCGTGGGCGGGCGCACCGCGGTCTGCCGCACGGGGGCACCGGGCTGCGGTGGGGCGCTCGGCGTCGACTCGCGCATCTCGCGGCGCGAGACGAACGGGCTCGAAGCCTGCGCGGGACGGTCGGGACCGTCGGTGCGTCCCTCGAAGTCGGACGGCTGCGGTGCGGGAACCGCCGCGGTCGGGGCGCTCGGTGCGCCGGGCTGCTGCGGGGCTACGCCGGGCCACGCTGGACCCTGAGCGGCTCGGCCG
>JAJUHG010000163.1 GCA_029267995.1 Micrococcales bacterium | reverse complement strand
GGGTCGGGTGATGTGGGTCACCCCACCTAGTGAGGTTAGGCATGCCTATGCTCTACTAGTCGTGAATCGGATCTGACCCCTCGTCGGATCGTCCGCACGTCGAAGGATCTGGATGTCGCCCTCTGCCGCCGAGGCCCCGGCTCGCGCCGAGCCCGCCTCCCGTGGCTTCGCGGTCCGCCTCGCGCGCACCGAGCGGCTCACGCCGAGCTACCTGCGCCTGACCTTCACGGGCCCCGACCTCGACGAGTTCGCGACGACGACGCTCGACCAGCGCATCAAGTTCGTCCTCCCACCCGCATGCGGCACCCCCGTCGACCCGACCCTGTTCGACGACGACGGCTGGTACGCGACCTGGCGGTCGCTCCCGGACGACGAGCGCCCGACGCTGCGCACGTACACCGTGCGCGCGGTGCGCCCGGAGGCCAAGGAGATCGACGTCGACGTCGTCCTGCACGGCATCGCCCCGGGCGCACCCGCGGCCGCGGACTGCCCGCTGCGCAGCCTGCACGCGTGCGTGTGCGCGGACGCCGTCGGCCCCGCGGTTCGCTGGTGCGCGACCGCGCGCGAGGGCGACGGCCTCGTGATCATCGGCCCGAACCGACGCTTCGCCGGCCCGCAGTCGGGCATCGAGTGGAACCCCCCGTCGGGCGCGCACACCTACCTCGTCGCGGGTGACGAGACCGCGGTGCCGGCGGTCAGCTCGATCCTCGAGTCGTTGCCCGCCGCGGTGCGCGCGCACGTGTTCCTCGAGGTTCCCACCGAGGACGACATCCTGCCGATCGCGGCCCCCGAGGGCGTCGAGATCGAGTGGCTGCCCCGCCGCGGCACGGTCACGACCGCCGAGCACGGCACGCTCCTCGACCTCGCGGTGCGCGCGGGAGCCGCCCGTATCGCGGCCCGCCAGCACACCGGGCTCGACGTCGAGGACGTCGACGTCGACGCCGGTCTGCTCTGGGAGGTGCCGGCCGAGCCGGTCGCACCCGAGGGGATCTACGCCTGGATCGCAGGGGAGGCGGGCGTCGTCAAGGAGCTGCGCCGCTTCCTCGTGCGCGACCTCGGCCTGGACCGCAAGGCAGTGGCCTTCATGGGCTACTGGCGCACGGGTCGGTCCGAGGGCTGACCCCGCGGGCCCGCGCCCGCACCCGGGACGGGCGACCGTCCGCCCCGGAATTACGACACCACGGAGCAGTCATGTCCGTCCGCCCTTCCCGCCGCCTGGCAGCAGCGCTCGCAGGGGTCGCCCTCCTGCTGGCCGCGTGCTCGAACGCTCCTGCTGACGACGTCACCCCGCCGACGACGGCGTCCGAGGCGGCTTTCCCGGTCACGATCACCTCAAGCTTCGGCGAGGCCGTGATCGAGGAGAAGCCCGAGCGGGTCGTGACGCTCGGCTGGGGCGCGGACGACATCGCCGTCTCGCTCGGCACGATCCCCGTCGGTGTCGAGGCCGACACGTGGGCCGGTGACGAGGACGGCCTGCGCCCGTGGTTCCGCGAGGCCGTCGAGGAGGCCGGCGGCGACCTCCCCCAGGCGATCGCGATGTACCCCGAGCTCGATGTCGACGCGATCGTCGCGCTCGAGCCGGACGTCGTCATCGCCCCGCAGTCCGCGATCGACCAGGCGATGTTCGACCAGCTGACCGCCTTCGTCCCGGTCGTGGCAGCCCCCGGCGAGCCGTGGCAGACCTCGGTCGAGGACCAGGTGCGCCTCGCCGCCCAGGCCCTCGGCGTGCCCGACCGCGGGGAGGAGATCCTCGCCGAGCGGCAGGCCGCGCTCGACGCGGTCAAGGCCGAGCATCCCGAGCTTGCCGAGGTGACGTTCGCCTACGTCTACCTCGGCGGTGAGGCCGGCACGCTGTCGGTCTACATGCCCGGCGACACGCGCGTCGCGCTCCTGACAAGCTTCGGCCTCCAGCTCGACCCTGCGGTTGCCGACCTCGAGCCCGACCCGGGCACCTTCGTCGCGAGCCTCGGCCTGGAGAACGCCGACGTCCTCGATGACGTCGACGTGCTCTTCACGTGGTTCAACGACGAGGCCGAGCAGGCCGCCGTCGAGTCCCAGGAGCTGTTCGCGCGCATCCCCGCGTTCCAGTCCGGCGCCTACGTCCCGATGCTCGACCGCGCCCTGGGCATGGCCGTCTCGGTCGCGACGCCGCTGAGCATCCCGTGGGCGATCGACGAGTACCTGCCCGTCATCACCGAGGCCGTCGCCAAGGTCTCGTGACCGCGACGACCCTCGAGCGAGCCCCGCATCCTGTGCGGGGCTCGCGTTCGCGTGCGACGGGTCTCGCGCTCGGTCTCCTCGCCGCCGCGGGGCTGCTTGCCCTCGTGCTTGGGCTCGGCGTCGCGGTCGGCTCGAAGTCGGTGGCCCTCGGCGACGTGTGGGCCGCGCTCGTCGCCCCGGACGACTCCTTCGAGGCCGCCGTCGTCGCCTCTCGCATCCCGCGCACCTTGCTCGGCCTGCTCGTCGGCGCCTCGCTCGCGGTCGCGGGCGCCGTCATCCAGGGGCTCACCCGCAACCCGCTCGGCGACCCGGGCCTGCTCGGCGTCAACGCGGGCGCCTCGATGTCGGTCGTGCTCGCGACCGCTCTGCTCGGTGCGGGCGTGGGTCGCACGGTGTGGGCGGCGATCCCGGGCGCGGTGCTCGCGGCCGTCGTCGTCTACGTGGTGGGCTCTGGTCCCGCGGGCGCGACGCCCGTGCGGCTCATCCTCGCAGGCGCGGCGGTCACCGCGGCCCTCGTCGCGCTCGTCCAGGGCTTGTCGCTCGCCCTGCCCGAGGTGTTCGACTCGCTGCGGTTCTGGTCGATCGGCTCGCTCGCCGGCCGCGGTGAGGCGGTCGGTCAGGTCGGCTGGTTCGTGCTCGCTGGCCTGCTCGTGTGCTTCGCGATGGCCCGCGCGCTCAACGCGGTCGAGCTCGGTGACGAGGCCGCGACCTCGCTCGGTCTCTCCCCGGGCCGCACGAAGGTGCTCGCTGCGGCGGGCGCGACCGTGCTGTGCGCGGCCGCCGTCGCGGCAGCCGGTCCTATCGGTTTCGTGGGCCTCGCCACCCCACACGTCGTGCGGTCCTTCACGGGCGCCGACCACCGTTGGCTGCTGCCCTACTGCGCGGTCCTCGGCCCTGTGCTCGTGATCGGCTCGGACGTCATCGGCCGCGTCGTCGCCCGGCCCGGTGAGCTCATGGTGGGCGCCGTGACGGCCTTCGTGGGCGCCCCGTTCCTCATCGCGGCAGTGCGGCGGGGAAGGGTCGGGCTATGACGCCGACGACGGCGCCTCGCGCCTCGGGGGTGACTGACCCTCGCGTGCTCACTCTCGGCCCCCGGGTCGCCGTCGTCGTCCGCCCGCGTCCCGTCGTCGTCGCGATCACGTTCGTGGCCGTGACGTTGCTGGCCGGTCTCGTGACGCTCGCGGTCGGCGAGCTCGGCATCGCGGTGGGTGAGCTTCCGCGCGTCCTTGCTGGCGAGGGCAGCCGCGCCCAGGAGTGGGTCCTGTTCACGTCCCGCGCCCCTCGTCTCGGGGTCGCGGCCCTGGCGGGGGCCAGCTTCGGTGTCGCGGGGGCGATCTTCCAGTCGGTCACCCGCAACCCGCTCGGCAGCCCCGACGTGATCGGCCTCGGGGCTGGCGCTGCGGCCGGCGCCGCAGCGGCGGCCCTCGTGTGGCCCGGCTACGTCTCGGTCCCCGTCGGTGCGCTCACCGGTGCGGCTCTGGCGATCACCGCTGTCTACCTCGGCACGGGTCGCGGCTTCGCGGCCCCGCACCGCATGGTCGTGGTCGGGATCGCCGTCGGCGCGATGTCGCTCGCCTTCGTCCAGCTCGCCCTCGTGCGCACCTCGCGCGAGTCGGCGCAGCAGGTCGCGGTGTGGTTGACCGGTTCCCTCGCCGCGCGCGCCGTCGAGCACGTCGTCGTCGTGGGCCTCGTCCTCGCGGTGCTCCTGCCGTGCGCGCTCGCCCTGACCCGCCCCTTGCAGATGGCCGAGATGGGCGACGACCTCGCGACGGGCGTCGGGGTCCCGGTGCGTGCGACGCGCACGCTCGCGGTCGTCGTCGCGGTCGTCCTCACGGGTGCGGCGGTGTCGGTGACCGGTCCGATCGCGTTCGTCGCCCTGACCGCCCCCCAGATCGCGCGCCGCCTGACTCGCTCGACCGGTCCGGGCATGATCGCCGCGGCGTGCTGCGGTGCCGCGCTTCTCGTGCTCGCCGACCTGCTCGCGCAGCAGCTGATCCCTGGGATCATCCTGCCTGTGGGTGTCGTGACAGCGGGCCTCGGCGGGGTCTACCTCGCCTTCCTCCTGGTCCGAGAGTGGAAGCGGGTGGCAGTGTGAACGCGCAGGTGAGCCCGCTCGCCGTCGAGGATCTTGTCATGGCCTACGACGAGGCGCCCGTGATCGACGGCCTCGACCTTGCGGTCGAGCGCGGTTCCTTCACGGTGATCGTGGGCCCCAACGGCTGCGGCAAGTCGACGCTCTTGCGTGCCCTCGCCCGCACGATGCGTCCTCGCGCGGGCCGCGTCCTGCTCGACGGCGCCCCGATCGCCGGGATGCGCGGCAAGGAGGTCGCCCGCCGGGTCGCGCTCCTGCCGCAGTCGCCGATCGCGCCCGAGGCGATCACGGTCGGTGACCTCGTCGCCCGGGGGCGTTACCCGCACCAGGGCCTGCTGCGCCAATGGTCGCCCGACGACGCCCGCGCCGTCGCCGCCGCGCTCGAGGCGACCGAGACCGTCGAGCTGCGGGAGAGGTTGGTCAGCTCACTCTCGGGTGGTCAGCGCCAGCGGGTGTGGCTCGCGATGGCCCTCGCACAGGAGACCGAGGTGCTCCTGCTCGACGAGCCGACCACCTTCCTCGACATCGCCCACCAGTACGAGGTGCTCTCGCTGTGCTCGCGCCTGCACGCGGAGGGTCGCACCCTCGTCGCTGTCCTGCACGACCTCAACCAGGCCGCCCGTTACGCGACCCACCTTGTCGTCATGCGCGACGGTCAGGTGGTGGCGCAGGGGAGGCCGGCCGAGGTCATCACCGCCGAGCTGGTCGAGTCCGTGTTCGGCCTGCCCGCGCGCATCGTCCCCGACCCGGTCACCGCAACCCCTCTCGTGGTCCCGGCCGTCTCATGAGAGTCGCCGTGAGCTGCACCCGCGCGCATCGTCAGCGACACGGTCATGGCGACCCTTCCCACCGTCCCGGTGGCCGCATGAGCATCACCGCGAGGGGTGTCGCTCGGCGCGTACGTGTCACCGACACAGTCCCGGCGAGGCTTCCCGCCCTCTCGGTGGTCGCATGAGCGTCATCACCGTGAGCGGTGTCGTCCTGCGGGCCGACGACGGCGCCCTGCTCACCGTCCGTAAGCGCGGCACCTCGCGCTTCATGCTCCCCGGCGGCAAGCCCGAACCAGGCGAGGATGCTCTTGCCGCCGCGGTGCGCGAGTGCCGCGAGGAGCTCGGCGTTGATCTGACTCCTGAGTCGCTCGAGCTGGTCGGCACCTTCCGCACCGCCGCCGCGAACGAACCGGGCCACGAGGTGATCGGCACGATCTTTACCCACGCCGCACCTCCTGACGTCGCACCCGCCGCCGAGATCGCCGAGCTGCGCTGGCTC
>JAJUHG010000162.1 GCA_029267995.1 Micrococcales bacterium | reverse complement strand
TCGGCTCCGCGCTCTGCGAGTAGATGAGGAAGTTGTCGATGTTCTTCTTGGAGATGAGCACCTTGGGTGCCCGCTTCGAGCCGTCGGGCTGCCGGCCCTGGTTGAACGGGACGAGCACCTGGTGCCGGTTGGCCTCGTTCACCTCGAGCACGCTCATGCGGACGAAGCGCACGGCGGACTTGAACCGGCGGGCGTAGGAGAGCGGGTCGTACGCCTTCCTGCCGATGTGACCCACTGACCGGCGCCACTCGTTCCATGCGATCACGGGGAGGTCGCCCTCGTCGCGGCTGTGCCAGGTGTCGTGCTCGTAGATCACGTACCAGAACCGGCCGTACTCGTCGAGGCATCGGCTGAGGTCCGCGGCGTCGTTCCCCGGGGACTCTCGCTTCGTGGCGTCCGACGCCTTGAGGTCTCCGTAGTGCGTGATCCGTCGCCCGTCCCAGAACGCGAGGTCGTAGTCGAAGGCACCTCGTTGCTTGACCTTCTGGAACGACACGAGGGACCCGGCCACGCTCCTGCCGAGGAAGGCCGCAAGCCGGTACTCGAGGTAGAAGCCCGCCCACTCGCCGTGCATCACGTCCGGCCAGGCCGCCGCATGCATCTCCCGCACCGCGGTGAGCGCCTCGATCCGCTCGCCGGTGAGCAGCTCGGCGTTGAACGCCTTGAGGACGTCGAGGTATGGGTGCTCCTCGTGGGCCTCGCCGAGCAGGTAGGCGGCGAAGAGGTCCGCCCTCACGCTCGCCAGGAAGTTGTCGTTCTTGTCGTAGCGCTCGAAGACGCCGAGCGTCTGCGCCTGGAACAGGTCGTTGGTCGAGACGTGGGCCGCCGAGTTGTTCGCCTTGCGGAGCACGTACGTGCTCGGGTCGAAGTCGACGAAGATCGTCACGCCGCCGTAGTGGTAGACGCCGACGAAGCGACACGTGAGACCGTCGGCAACCGCCTGGCGGTGGATGTCCTTCCACTCGGGCGGGATCTGGATGCGCTTCTTGTAGACATCCCACGGGATCCCGAGGTAGGTCACCTGCTTGCGGAGGATCACCTGGTCACGGAACCGGATGACTGTCGACCCGGCGTAGTCCTCGACCCGCGCACCGGGGAGTGCCGAGAGGATCAGCTCGTCACGGACTCGCGGTGCGAGCCGCGTGTCGACATCGAGCACGAGGCCGCCGTCGCGACCGATCTGCTCGACCATCACCTTGCCCACGGCGACCTTCCTACCCGACGACCCGGTGAAGTCCCTATCGGCACCCCGTGCGTCGTCGTTGAGCGCACGAGGAGGCTCCTAACCAGTGGGTATGGGACCCGAGGCGAGCTCGGTGTGCGCCGCCGTCACACGGGTTGCCGCGAGCGCAGGGTCCTCGTGCTACCAGTTTCGGATGACAGTCCATCCGGCTCGCGCCAGGAGCTCGTTGGTGTCCAGGTCGCGCGCGCGGTTCGCGGCAAGCTTGGTCGCCCACCACGTCTCGTTGGAGCGGGGCTGGGTCCCGTGCTCGGGGCAACCGTGCCAGAAGCAGCCGTCGACGAACACCGCGAGGCGGACCCGCGGGAACGCGATGTCGATCGACCGACGACGGTTGCCCGGCAAGGGATAGGCGACGCGGTACCTGAGGCCTGACCGATGCAGGATCGAGCGCAGCTGGAGCTCGGGCGCGGTGTCGCGGCGCCGCGCGCGGCTCATCCGCCTCGAGATCGCGGGCGTGCTCGCGCCGGGGTGCGGCGGGACGCGCGGGGGTGCGGCCGACGCCTTGTCCGGTCGCCGGTTCTCGTGCTCGCTGCCCTGCCCCACGCCGTCAGCCTAGGTACGCCTACGGCGGTTCGGTGCAGAAGGTGCTCGTCGCGATCGGCCGCCCCTACGCCCGCCGCACCCTGCCCCAGGACGCCGTCGCCGAGCCGCGTGCCGTTGCGGCTCCCGACGTAGAGCTTCTCGACCCGGGGCCGGATCAGCCCTCCCTCGGTCCGCAGGTGAGGGCGTCGGTTCTTGTACCGCTTCGCGTCGACCACCCACACGCCGCCCGGCGCCACGACGATGTGGTCGATGTTGGCCCTGCTCCCCGGCAACCCGCGGTCGTGCAGCACCGCGACACGACCCGACGCAGGCCCGTCGAGCATCGCGCCGAGCCGTTCCTCACCGAGCGCCCCGCGATACCAGCTGGCGGTACTCGCTCGCTCGGGCGTGAGCCGCACGGCGATGCCCCCGAGCGGACCCCACCACTCCCGGGTCCGTTGCTCGTCACGCGCCCGCCTGCGTTCGTACTCCCGCCGGGCAGAGCCACCCGCCCGCCCAAGGTCGGAAGGCTCCAAGGTGACCTCGCGGGGCGCCGTCGTCGGCGGGCGCTCGACGCCGCGGACCGTCCGGGGAGGGCCGCTCGTACACGGCGCGCGTGCGGGCAGGCAGGTCGAGCCCGCAGAGCCGGCACGTCCCGGCGTAGCGGAGCGACATGACCTTGGTGCCCGACCCCTCCATTGCTGCCGGGTATCGGCACTCCCTCACACCATGGTGAACCAGCCCACACCCGCCCCGGTGAGGGCCCGAGCCTGCACCGTCATCTCGGAGATCTTGGTCCCGCTGTGGACCCAAACCCTCCGACACGCCCGCGGCGCACGCGAGCCCCCGCCGCGACCCCCACCTCACCTGCCGACGGCGAGCCCGGTTGCCCGCGCGGCATCGTCGACCGAGCCGAGGTTCGTCACGTCCGTGAACCCGGCCGCCCGCATGAGCTCGACCGCGGCACCCGCCCGGTTCCCCGAGCGGCAGTACACGAGGTAGGTCGCGGCCGGGTCGAGCCGTGGCAACGCAGCCTCGAGCTCATCGGCCGTGATGTCGAGCAGGAGCGCCCCCTCGAGGTGCCCGGTCGCGTACTCCTCGGGGGTGCGCACGTCGATCACGACGGCGGCCGCGACGTCGAGGGTGCTTGCGTTCGCGGGCTCCGGGGTCGAGCACCCCGCCAGCCCGAGGGCAGCGAGCAGAGCGAGCAGGACGGCGAACAAGGTGGTGCGAGGCACAGGGGTCTCCGTGGGGTCAGTGGGCGGATGCGCAGCTGCCATCGGCGCAGTGCTGCGGCGGGGTGGACGTCAGGGCGCGCTGGAGCATGCAGCCCACGCAGATGCCGAAGGCCGCCTCGAGAAGCAGCAGCACGAGGCACGTCCCGCACAGCGCGAGAGTGACGGCGAGCGGCGCGGCCAGGATGCTCATGCTCAAGCACGCGGCCCCGGCGATCACCGCCCCGAGGGACCACGCGAACACCTTCTGCGGAGCCCCGACCCAGTGGGGCCGACGACGGCGTACCGCGAGCCGCGCGAGGCTGAGGCTCGGGGACCATCGGTCACCGAGGGTGATGCGGGCGAGCATGTCGAGCAGGAACGCCATCCCGAAGGGCTGGAGGGGGCGCGTCGAGCCGGTTGCGAGTGCCACGGCGACGGCCGAGCCGCCTGCGAGCAGGAGGATCCCCGCGGCGGTGCGCACCGCGTTCTCGTCGACCACGGGCACCGTGTCACCGGGGAGCCACGCCCCGACCACGGGGTCCGCGCGCTGTTCGGTCGTGGTCATCAGCTCGCGGCGGTGCTCGCCTCGTGCTCGGCGACCTTGCGACGCACCTCGTCCATGTCGAGCTCGCGGACCTTGCTGACGAGGTCCTCGAGCGCGGGCGCGGGCAGGGCGCCGGGCTGGGCGAACACGAGGATCCCGTCGCGGAAGGCCATGAGGGTCGGGATCGAGGTGATCGCAGCGCGGGCGGCGAGCTCGCGCTCGGCCTCGGTGTCGACCTTGCCGAAGGTGATGTCCGGGTGCTCGGCGGCCGCGGCCTCGAACACGGGCGCGAACATGCGGCACGGCGCGCACCATGCGGCCCAGAAGTCCACGAGGACGATCCCGGGGGCGGACACGGTGCTCTCGAAGTTCTCGAGCGTGAGGGTCTTGGTGCTCATGACAACTCTCCTGAACTGCATACCAAGGGGGGTATCCACCACGATACCCCAGGGGGTATAGCCCCTCAACCACCCCCGACCGCCATGCGGAGATCGGAGGGAATGAGCCCGCCACGGGGCCAAAACCTCCGACATGCGCCCCGTGCCGGGCGGGGTCGTGGCCAAGCCGGCCACACGGCGCGCCGGGACAGGGCAGACTGCACGGCGTGACGACAGGACCGGGCCGCACGCAGCGACGCCGCGGGATCGTGGCGGCCGCGACGATCCTGCTCGTCCTCGGCGCCGTCGTCGCGATCGCCCTCCAAGGGCGCGACACCGCCCCGGAGGACGCCGCTGGCCCGGCCCCCAGCACACAGTCCCCGGCATCGAGCCTCACCCCGAGCCCAACCCCGACGACGGCGCCGTCGTCGTCCCCTTCGTCGGACCCGACCCAGACCCAGGACCCACCAGCGAGGGAGCCCAGCGTGAGCGACTTCTACCTCGACCCCCTCACGCGCGCCGCAGCCGCCGCCGAGCGAGCCACGGGCAGCGAGCGCGAGCTGATCGACAAGATCGCCTCGACCCCGCAAGCCTTCTGGGTCGCGAGCACCGACCCCGCGGTCGCCGCAGCCGCGGTGCGCGACTACACCGAGCGCGCCCACACCGACGGCACGATCGGCGTCCTCGTCCTGTACGCCGTCCCGGGGCGCGACTGCGGCCAGCACTCGGCGGGCGGGGCGAGCGAGTCCGCGTACGCGCGGTGGGTCGACGCGGTCGCGGACGCCGTGGTCGGCACACCGTGGGTCGTGCTCGAGCCGGACGCCCTGCCGATGCTCGGCGACTGCGACGGGCAGGGCGACCGGGTCGGGTACCTGCAGTACGCCGCCCAGACCCTTGCCGCGGCGGGCGCGCGCGTCTACCTCGACGCAGGCCACTCCGGCTGGTTGTCCGCCGAGGAGGCCGCGCGGCGCATCGAGCTCGTGGGACTCGACCACCTCGACGGGTTCGCGCTCAACGTCTCGAACTACCACACCACCGAGGACTCGGTCGCCTACGGCGAGCAGGTCTCGGCGCTGCTCGGCGGTGCGCGGTACGTGATCGACACCTCGCGCAACGGCAACGGCTCGAACGGCGAGTGGTGCAACCCGCGCGGACGCGCCCTCGGCGAACGACCCCGCCTCGTGGACGACGCCACCCACCTCGACGCCCTGCTGTGGGTCAAGCTCCCCGGCGAGTCCGACGGCACCTGCAACGGCGGGCCGGGCGCGGGGCAGTGGTTCGGCGAGATCGCCCTCGAGCTCGCCCGCAACGCCGCCTGGTGAGAGCCGCCACCCTCAAGACGCCGCTCCGCGAGGTCGATCTCCTCAGGGAGCACGCACGCAGGCGAGGGGCGGTGACGCGGTGACGGCCAGGGTGCGGGGGTGTCCCGCCCGGGCCGGGCGGGCCTTGAGGGGCGCCGTCGTCGGCCTCGGCCTGGCGCTCCTGCTTGGCGGGTGCCTCAGCGAACCCTTGGTCGAGCTGCCGCCCGCCGCCGACGACGCCCCGAGCCCCCACGCGCCGTCGTTCTCCGCCGTGAGCCCCGGACCCGACACGCCGTCCGCGGCACCTGCGAGCCCCGAACCCGGCGCGCCGTCGTCGGCCCCCGCAAGCCCCGAGCCCGACGACGCCCCGTCCCCCTCGCCCACGGACGAACCCGCC
>JAJUHG010000161.1 GCA_029267995.1 Micrococcales bacterium | reverse complement strand
GTCGCCCCCGAGGGCTACCGCTCGCAGTTCCTCGGCGTGTGGCGGCTGTTCGGGGACGCGGGCAACGCGGTGGGCCCGCTCGTGCTCTCGGCCGCCGCGGGGCTCGGCTCGCTCGCGGCGGGGGTCTGGGTGGTCGGCGCGGTCGCGCTCGCCGCCGCGGGAGGTCTGGGCCGGTGGGCGCCGCGGTGGTCGATCCACGCGAACCGCACGACGCGTCGCGCCGCAGGTTTCGCGCCCTGACTCAGCCGGTCTCGTTCTCCCAGCGCGCGCGGTTGCGCCGGGACCACAGGATCCCGAGCAGGCCGAGCAGGACGCCGACGACGGCGACCCACAGCACCTCGGTCGCGCCCGTGACCCCCGCGAGGCGGGCCACGCCCGCCCCGAGCAGCACGAGGGCCCACACGATCGTGCCGGCGAGCACGACCCGTCCGAGGTCGACGCGGACGGGTTCGGGGTCGGGGCGGCGGGACTCGGGTCGCAGCAGGACGTCCTTGAGGGAGGGCACGGTTCCTCCTAGCCGAGCACGCGCGCGATCGTCGCGACGGCCTGCTTGATCTGTTGGTAGACCTCGGCATACACGTTCGCAGGGCGGCCGATCGGGTCCTCGATGTCGTCGCTCGCGGGGTCACGGGCCTCGACCGCGGCGGTCGCGCGTGCGGCGTGTGCCTTCTCGACGAGGCGCACGAGGCGGGCGCGCGGGGTCGCCGCGGCGCGGATCTCCTCGACGTCCGTGCGGGGCAGGTTGGCCGCGAGACGCGCGAGCTCGCGCAGCGTGAAGGTCCGGCCCAGGGCCCGCGGGTCGAGCTCGACGACGGCCGCGCGGTGCTCGCGCGCGAGGCCGAGCACGAGCGCGGGTCGCTCGACGTGCGCCTCGGTGAGCTGGCGTGCGGCGAACCCCTCGGTCGCCATGCTGCCGTCGGCGAGCAGGGCCGCCATGGGCGGCTCGACGGGGGCCCCGACCACCGCGCGTGTTCCCGCGCTGCGCACGGACAGTCCCGTGCGGGCGCTCAGGAGGTACTCGGCGGCGGGGGAGCGGCCGACGTTTCCGGTGCAGACGACGAGGACATCGGGCTTCATGTGACCCAGTCTGCCCGCCTTTCGGGCGGGTTCGGTCTGGGACGGTCCCAAGTCTCTGGCACTCTGTCGCCCATGGCGACAACCACATCCCCGAAGACGTCCGGTCTCAAGGGCGCACTTGACCGTTATTTCCAGATCACCGAACGTGGCTCGTCGATCTCCCGGGAGATCCGCGGTGGCTTGGTGACCTTCCTCGCGATGTGCTACATCATCGCGCTCAACCCGATCATCCTTGGTGGCCCGGACGCGACGGGGCAGCAGCTCGGCACGGCGCGGGTCGCGGCCGCGACCGCGCTCGTCGCGGGCGTCCTGACGATCCTCATGGGCGTCGTCGCGCGGTTCCCGCTCGCGATCGCGGCGGGCCTGGGCCTCAACGCTCTCGTGGCCTTCGGCATCGCGACGCTGCCGAACATGACGTGGGCCGACGCGATGGGCCTCGTGGTCCTCGAGGGCATCATCATCCTGATCCTCGTGTTCACGGGCTTCCGCGAAGCGGTGTTCCGTGCGGTCCCCGCCGAGCTCAAGACGGCGATCTCGGTCGGCATCGGTCTGTTCATCGCCCTGATCGGCCTCGTCGACGCGGGCTTCGTCACGCCGGGCAACCCCGTGCTCCAGCTGGGCCTGGGCGGCTCGCTCGCAGGCTGGCCGATCCTGGTGTTCGTCCTGGGCCTGCTCACGATGGCCGTGCTGTGGTTCAAGAAGGTCAAGGGCGCGATCCTGTACTCGATCATCGGTGCGACGGTGCTCGCGGTCGTGATCGAGCTCGTCGCGAAGATCGGACCGAAGGGCGAGGAGAACCCCACGGGCTGGAGCTCGACGGTGCCCGCCCCGCCCGAGCAGGTCGTCGCGGCGCCCGACTTCGGGCTGCTCGGCCAGTTCTCGCTGTTCGGCTCGATCGAGAAGATCGGGATCGTCGCGGTCATCCTGCTCGTGTTCTCGCTCATGCTCGCGGACTTCTTCGACACGATGGGCACGATGGTCGCGGTCGGCGGCGAGGCGGGCCTGCTCGACGAGAAGGGCAACCCCCCGCGCACGAAGCAGATCCTCGTGGTCGACTCGGTCGCCGCGGCTGCCGGTGGTGCGGCGTCGGTGTCCTCGAACACGAGCTACATCGAGTCGGCGGCCGGTGTCGGCGAGGGTGCCCGCACGGGCCTCGCCTCGGTCGTCACGGGGATCGCGTTCCTGCTCGCGACGTTCCTGTCCCCGCTCGTCGCGATGGTCCCGATCGAGGCGGTCGCCCCCGCCCTCGTGATCGTCGGGTTCCTTATGGCGATGGGTGTCACGGGGATCGACTGGAAGAAGTTCGACATCGCGTTCCCGGCGTTCCTCGTGATCATCCTCATGCCGTTCACGTACTCGATCACGGTGGGCATCGGCGCGGGCTTCATCGCCTACGTCCTGCTCAAGGTCGCCAAGGGCAAGGCGCGCGAGGTGCACCTGCTCATGTGGATCTCCTCGGTGCTGTTCGTCATCTACTTCGTCCAGGGGCCGATCCGCGCGGCGATCGGTATCTGAGCGAACCCTCTGCGGCGCCCGGGCTCCCCTCGTGGGGGCCCGGGCGTCGTCGTCCTCGGGGTGGTTCCGCGAGAGCGTGCTCGTGCCCGACGGCGGCGTCCTGGGGCCGACGACGGCGTTCTTGCGACCTTCGCGAGACCTCGGCCGAGGCCACGCTTGCCACGATCTTTACCTAAAGTAATGAGGTAGACTAAAGATCGTGCCGAACGCCGTCGACTCCCCCGAGACCCTCCCCGCCTCGGCGAGCCGACCCGCCAACCTCGCGGCGACGCTGCGCCTCTCGCTCGGGCGCACGTGGCGGCGTGTGCGGGCAGAGCGCGGCACGGTCGAGCTCCCCGACGTCCAGCTCGCGATCCTCGTGCGCCTCGTCAAGGACGGCGCGACGACCCCGGGCGCGATCGCCGAGTTCCACGGCATCCGCCCACCGTCCGCGACGCGCGCCGTCCAGCACCTCGAGGAGCTCGGTCTCGCGGTCCGCTCGGAGCACCCCACGGACCGCCGTCAGGTCCTCGTGACCGTGACCGAGGCGGGCCGCGAGGAGGTGCGCGAGACGATGCGCCGTCGCGACGCCTGGCTCGCCCGCCAGCTCGCGGCGCTCACCCCTGCCGAGCGCGAGCTCCTCGCCCGTGCGACCACCGTCCTGAACAAGATCGTCGAGAGCTGATGCCCAAGACCTTTGCCTCCCTCAAGTACCGCAACTACCGCTGGTGGGTGTCCGGCGCCCTCGTCGCCTCGGTCGGTACGTGGATGCAACGCGTCGCCCAGGACTGGCTCGTCCTGACCGAGCTCTCGAACGACTCGGGCGTCGCGATCGGCATCACGACGGCGCTGCAGTTCGCGCCCGCGCTGTTCTTCTCCGCGTGGGCCGGCGCGCTCGCCGACCGCGTCGACCGCCGCAAGCTGCTCTACGTCACGCAGGGCAGCCAGGGCGTGCTCGCCGCGGTGCTCGGCGCGCTCGTGCTCGCGGGCGTCGCCGAGCTGTGGCACGTGTACGTGCTCGCGTTCCTGCTCGGCATCGCCTCGGCCTTCGACGCACCGGTGCGGCAGGTGTTCGTCTCCGAGCTCGTCCCGCGCGAGCGGCTCGCGAACGCGGTGGGCCTGAACTCGGCGACCTTCAACACCGCGCGGCTCATCGGCCCGGGCGTCGCGGGGCTGCTCATCGCGGCGGTCGGCACGGGCTGGGTGTTCGTCATCAACGCCGCGAGCTTCGGTGCGACGCTCCTTGCGCTGTACCGGATCAACACCGCCGAGATGTTCCGCGAGGAGCGCAGCAAGGAGGGTCGCGGCGGGACCATCCGCGACGGGATCGCCTACGTGCGCTCGCGCACCGACATCATCGTGATCTTCGTGGTCGTCTCGGTCGTGTCGACCTTCGGGCTCAACTTCCAGCTCACGAGCGCCCTCATGGCCCGCATCGAGTTCGACCGCGGCGCGGGGGAGTACGGGGTGCTCGGCTCGGTCCTCGCGATCGGTTCGCTCGCGGGGGCCCTCATGGCCGCGCGGCGTGAGCGCCCGCGCGTGCGGCTCGTGATCGGCTCGGCGATCGGCTTCGGTCTCGCGACCGGGGCGCTCGCGCTCATGCCGAGCTACCCGATGTTCGTGATCGCGTGCATCCCCGTGGGCTTCGCCTCGCTCACGATGCTCACGGCCGCGAACGCGACCCTCCAGCTCTCGACCGCGCCGTCGATGCGCGGGCGTGTCATGGCGCTCTACATGATCGTGTTCCTCGGGGCCACGCCGATCGGCTCGCCCCTCGTGGGTTGGGTCGGGGAGTACTTCGGCCCGCGCTGGTCGATCGGTGTCGGGTCGATCACGGCGCTCGTGGTCGCCGCGTGGGCGCTGTGGTGGACCCGCCGGCGCTGGGGTGTCGAGATCCACTACTCGCTGCGCCAGACCCCCCGCCTGCAGATCGTCCACCCCCCGCCCGAGGAGACCGACGCCGCGGCGTGACCCGGCGCACCGGGCGTGACCCGCCGCGACCGGGCGTGACCCGGCGCGACAGTGCGCGCGCGAGCCTTGCAGGGCGCCGTCGTCGGCGAACTGGACTACTCCGTCCGGGCGGGGGCGAACCACCCGGTCAGCCCTCTCGCGACCCCGTCCGATATGTGAGTATTGATGCATGTCGACAGGGGGATCCTCCGCGAGGCGCACGCGCCGACGTGTCGTGTGGACCGTCGCGGGCGTCGTGCTCGTGCTGCTGCTCGGGGCGGGCGTGTGGCTCGCCTGGAAGGGCTCGGTCGCGTACGTCGGCCTGCGTGACGCGCAGGACGCCGCGGGCAGGGCGCGCGCCGCGATCGGCCGCGGCGACACTCCCGAGGCGACGCGTCAGCTCGAGGTCATGTCGAGCTCGCTCGACCGCTCGCGCGAGGCGACCGCCGACCCCGTGTGGTCGGCAGCGTCGTCGGTCCCGTGGGTCGGGCCCAACCTGCGCGCGGTCACGACCCTCAGCGCGGCCCTCGGCGACCTCGTCGACGAGGGTGTCGCCCCCGTGGTCGACGCCGCCTCGCTCGTGACCTCCGGCGGGCTGGCCCCGCGCGACGGTCGGATCGACCTCGCCCCGATCGCCGCCGCCGCACCCGGCCTCGCGCAGGCTGCTCTCGCGGGGGAGCGGGCTGCCGCAGAGCTCGGCGGGATCGACTCGGGTGCGCTGCTGCCCGTCGTCGCCGAGCAGGTCGACGCCGCGCGCGCCCAGGTGCGCGAGGTGGCCTCGGCACTGCGTACGGGTGTGCGCGTCGCCGAGCTGCTCCCGCCGATGCTCGGGGCCGACGGCGAGCGCACCTACCTTGCGCTGTTCCTCAACTCCGCCGAGCTGCGCGCGACGGGTGGGCTCGTGGGCGCGCTCGCCGAGATCACCGCCCGCGACGGTGTGCTCACGATGTCCGACACCCGCGCGGGGACGGACCTGCCCCGGCTCGACGAATCCGTGCTCGAGCTCACCGACGAGGAGCTCGACGTGCACGGCGAGGCGCTCGGCCGGATCATCCAGAACGTCGCGCTGACCCCCGACTTCCCGCGCACGGCCGAGCTCGCCGCGGCGATGTGGGAGCAGG
>JAJUHG010000160.1 GCA_029267995.1 Micrococcales bacterium | reverse complement strand
CGGGGCGGGCGTGGCCCGCCTCGCGGGGGTCACGGGCGCGACCGAGGTGCTGTGGGTCGCCGTCGTCGGCGTCCTGCTCGGTCTGCTCGGGATCCTGTGGTCCCGGCACAACCGCGCGCGGTGGGAGAACGAGACCGACTGAGTCAGAGCGAGAAGCCCGCGGCTCGGCGCGTCGTGCGGTTGGCGTGGATCGACCACCGCGGCGCCCACCGGCCCAGGCCTCCCGCGGCGCCGAGCGCGACCGCGCCGATCACCCAGACCCCCGCCGCGAGCGAGCCGAGCCCCGCAGCGGCCGAGAGCACGAGCGGGCCCACCGCGTTGCCCGCATCCCCGAACAGCCGCCACACGCCGAGGAACTGCGAGCGGTAGCCCTCGGGGGCGACGTCGGCCCCGAGGGTCATGATGATCCCCGAGCCGAAGCCGTTCGCGACCCCGATCAGCATCGCGACGAGCGCGACCGTGGCGACCGTCCCGGTCAGGGGCAGCAGTCCGAACGCGACCCCCAGGAGCAGCATCGAGGGCACCCCGATCCACAGCCGGCCGCGCACGTCCATGACCTTGCCCGAGGGATAGAACAGCAGCATGTCGACCGCGCCCGAGAGTCCGAACACGAGGCTCGTCGCGGTCGCGTCCCAGCCGAGCGACTCGGTCCACAGCGGCAGGACCGTGGTACGCGCACCACGTGCGATGCCGATGAGCACGACCGCAAGGCCGAGCGTGCCGAGCAGCGCGCGGTGCTCGCGCAGCACCTGCCCGAAGGAGATCTTGACGGGTTCGCGGTCCGCCGGGAGCGGGGCGACGTCGGGCACGAACAGCACGACGGCGGCCGCGACGAGGCACAGTGCGACCGCGAGCCAGTAGGCACCGCGCGTGCTCGTCAGGTGGATCGCGAGGGCACCCGCGAACGGGCCGATGAAGGTCCCGATGCGCTGCGTCCCTGCGAGCGTCGACAGCGCGCGGGCGCGCATGAGCGGCGGCGCCGCCTCGGTCACGTACGCCTGCCGCGCGACCGCGAACACCGCGCCGACGAAGCCCGTGACGAGCACCGCGAGCGCGAAGAGCCACAAGGACGGCGCGAGCGCGCACGCAAGGAGCGCGAGCACCATGACCCCGCCCGCGACGAGCATCGCCCTGCGGTCGCCGATGCGGTGCGCGAGCGTCCCCGCGGGCACGTCGCCGAGGATGTGCCCGACCCCGAGGAGCGCAACCACGAGGCCCGCCTGGCCGAGCGTCCCGCCGAGCTCGCGCGAGGTGACCGCGACGACCGGGAGGATCGCACCGAGCGCCGCCTCGAAGACGATCGTCGGCAGGTAGACCGCCGGGATGAGCGAGGCGATCGAGAAGTTGCGGTCCGCGCCTCCCGTCACGACTCGGTCGCGGGAGGCGCCTCGTCCTGCTCGGGTGCGGACGCGTCGCCCGACTCGGGCGCGGTCGGCGCGGGCTGCTCGGCGGGCGCCTCCTCCTTGGGAGCCGCCTCGTCCTTGGGCTCCCCTTCAGGCAGGGGGGCGGTGTCGAGCGGGTCGGCGAGCGGCACGGGGGCGGGCCACTGCGAGGGCGGGTGCTCGACGTCGGTCTCGGAGTGCGCGCCGCACCCGTGGTCGAGGCTCACGACCTTGCCGTCGTTGGGTGACCACTCGTTCGCGCACACCCCGAACACCTGGCCGAGCGAGCCGCTCAGCGGGACGAGGAAACCGCACGTCGAGCACGGCGAGGTCGCCGCGAGCGCGATCGGCGCGGTCGGCCCGTGCGAGCCGAGGTGCCAGCGCTGCGCCGCCTCCTCGCGGCCCTGCGGGCCGAGGGCCCGGGCGCGCGCGAGGGCGAGCTCCTCGACCGGTGGTGGGTCGTCGTCGTCGGAGGGCTGCCAGCCCGGGACGAGGCGCGGGTCGTCCGCGCGGAAGGGGAGCACGTCGCCGGGGCCCACGTCGCCCGGGCGCAGCCGCTCGGCCCACGGGACCCACGGCTGGGCGAGGAGCGCGTCCTCGCCCGGGAGCAGCTCGACCTCGCTCACGGTCGCCTTGCGGCCGCGCGGGACGCGCGCGAGCGTGACCGTCCAGTGCCACCCGCGGTAGCCGCGCTGGCGCGAGGCGAAACGGTGCGAGACGACGCGCTCGGACTCACGGACCGCCCCGAGGTGCTCGCCGACGTCGGACGGGCTCGCGGCGACCTCCTCCGCGGCGGCGCGCGCGAGGTCGACGGCGCCCTCGAGCACCGCGTCGGCGATCTTGGTAGCCACGGCTCAGGCCTCGAGGTCCGTCGCGACCGCGCGCAGCAGGGCGGCGTACTTCTTGCCCGCGGCGCGATCGGGGTAGCGCCCGCGGCGCAGGTCGTTGCCGACCCGGTCGAGGACCTTGATGAGGTCTTCGACGATCACGGCCATGTCCTCGGGCGGCTTGCGGTGCGCACGCGCGACCGAGGGCACCGGGTCGACGAGCGTGACCTGGAGCGCCTGGGGACCGCGTCGACCGTCTGCGACGCCGAACTCGACGCGTGTGCCGGGCTTGGGCACGACGCCGTCGGGCAGCGCGGAGGCGTGCAGGAAGACCTCGTCTCCCTCGTCGCTCGCGATGAAGCCGAAGCCACGCTCCGCGTCGAACCACTTGACCTTGCCGGTGGGCACCGCGACCTCTATCTCCTGGGGTGTTGCCTGGGTTCTCCAGGGTACCGGGCGGTGCGCGCACCCGTCGCCGTCGATTCCGCCCACAGCCCCAGCGGACTCCCAGCGAACCTTCAGGCCCCGGGTCCACAATGTCCGTGTGGTCCCGCCCAGCACACCGCCCGAGGCGCGACTCGTCGTGATCGACGACGAGCCGGCCATCCGCGACCTGCTCACGGCCTCCCTGCGCTTCGCGGGCTTCGAGGTGTTCGACGGCGAGACGGGCGCCGAGGCGCTCGACCTCGTGCGGGTCAAGCGCCCCGACCTCGTCGTGCTCGACGTCATGCTCCCCGACATGGACGGCTTCACCGTGACCCGCCGCCTGCGTCAGCAAGGTCACCGGGTGCCGATCGTGTTCCTCACCGCGCGCGACGGCGCGAGCAACGCCGTGCACGGCCTGACCGTGGGCGGGGACGACTACGTCACGAAACCGTTCAGCCTCGAGGAGCTCGTCGCGCGCATCCGCGCCGTCCTGCGCCGCACGGGCCGCCCCGCAGGCTCCGACGACGACGGCGTCCTGCGCTACGCCGACCTCGAGCTCGACGAGGACGCGCACGAGGTGCGCCGCGCGGGCCGTGAGATCGACCTGTCGCCCACCGAGTTCAAGCTCTTGCGCTACCTCATGCTCAACGCGGGGCGCGTGCTGTCCAAGACGCAGATCCTCGACCACGTGTGGGAGTACGGCTGGGGCGGGGACGGCGCGATCGTCGAGTCCTACATCTCCTACCTGCGCCGCAAGATCGACGCCCCCGGGCCGGACGGCGTCAAGCCCCCGCGCCTGATCCACACCAAGCGTGGCGTCGGGTACGTCCTGCGCGAGGCCGGCCCGTCGTGAGGTGGTTCGCGACGCTGCGCGGCCAGCTCGCGACCGTCGTCGTGGTCGTGCTCGTCGTGGGGCTGTCGGTCACGGGTGTCACGGCGTGGACCGTGCTCTCGCGCAGCCTCGTCGCGGAGATGGACGCGCGCCTCGAGCAGGTCGCCGAGCCGCTCGCCCAGGTCGCCTCGCGCAACATCCTCGGTGACCTCCCGCTGAGCCGGATGGAGACCGAGTCGCTGCCGAGCGACTACGTCGTGGTGTTCATGAGTGCCGACGCGAGCGTGCGCCGGCAGTGGTCCTCGACCGCGAGCGGCGTGCCGCGCTCGGCCCCCGCGATCCGCTCGATGCCCCTCGAGGAGGTTCTCGAGCGGCGCGGTGAACCGTTCTCGGTGACTGCGGTCGACGGCGTCTCGCGCTGGCGCGTGATCGCCCTTCCGCTCGCGAGCGGGACGGGCTCGGTCGCGGTCGCCCTGCCGATGGACACGCTCGATGCCGCGAGCGCGCAGCTCAAGACGGTCCTCGTGACGGTCGGCACGATCACGGCGCTGCTCGGTGGGCTCGCGGGCGCGTACGCGGTGCACCGTTCCCTGCGGCCCGTGCGCCAGATCGAGCGCACGGCCGCGGCGATCGCCTCGGGCGAGCTCGGCTCGCGCATCCCGGTGAGCAACGAGGGGACCGAGGTCGGGCACCTCGCGGCCTCGCTCAACGCGATGCTCGGTCAGCTCGAGCTTGCCTTCGCGGCGCGCGAGGCCTCTGAGGAGCGCATGCGCCGCTTCGTCTCGGACGCCTCGCACGAGCTGCGCACGCCGCTCGCGGCGGTGCGCGGCTACGCCGAGCTGTACCGCATGGGGGCGGTCACGGACGACGAGCAGGTCGCCGCGACGATGCGCCGTGTCGAGGAGTCCGCGGCGCGCATGGGGCTTCTCGTCGAGGACCTGCTGACGCTCGCGCGTCTCGACGAGGGGTCCTCGACCGAGCGTGTCGCGGTCGACCTGCTCGCGCTCGCTCGCGACGCCGCGCAGGACCTCAGGGCGCTCGACCCGGCGCGCGAGGTCGCCGTCGTCGGCCTCACGGGAGAAGATCCCGTCCCGACCGTGGTGCGCGGGGACGCGCGCGCCCTGCGCCAGGTCGTGACTAACCTCGTGGGCAACGTCGCGGCGCACACCCCCGCGGGCTCGCCGTGCGAGGTCGCGGTCGGCACGGCCGAGGGCATGGCGGTCCTCGAGGTGCGTGACCGCGGGCCCGGCATCCCCGCCGAGCACGTCGAGAAGGTGTTCGAGCGGTTCTTCCGGGCTGACGCCTCGCGCGGGCGCGGCTCGGGCGGTGGCTCGGGGCTGGGTCTGGCGATCGTCGCCTCGATCGTCGCGAGCCACGGGGGCACGGTACGCGCCGAGCCGCGCGAGGGCGGTGGCACGACGATGCGCGTCGCGCTCCCCGCCGACGACGGCGCCCCGCAGGCACCCTCGCTCGAGCAGGCCACCTCGGCGCCGTCCGCCCGTTCCGGGGACGGCCCACCCGGCTCTGCGCCCGACGACCCCGCCGACGACGCCCCCGCACCGCCGGATCCTGCCTTCCCACCCCCGCGGTGACCGGCACCCCGCGATCCACAAGACTCGGTAGTGCGACACGGTGGACCCGCGGTGCGCTCCTAACGTCGGTGCCTCACCGACACGGAGGTATGTCATGAGCAGGTTCGAGGTCGACAGCGCCCAGGTCCAGGCGGCGAGCGCGAAGGTCGCCGCCTCGACGACGGCGATCCGCTCGGAGGTCGCGGCGATGATGCGCCACCTCACCGAGCTCCAGGGCACGTGGCAGGGCTCGGCGGCACAGGCGTTCAGCGGCGTCATGACCGACTGGTCGCGCACGCAGCGCCGCGTCGAGGAGTCCCTCGACCAGGTCACGCGCGCGCTGCAGAACGCCGCGAAGTCCTACGCCGAGGCCGAGCAGCACGCCGCCCGGCTCTTCACCCCGGGCCGCTGAGGCCCGAGTGGTGCGGCGCGCCGGCCATCCGCCGCGCCGCACCGCTCTGCGGACCTACCGCGTCCACCCACCGCCATGAGTCAGCGACGGTCGCGGGCCGGGACGCGCAGGCCCGAGGCGCGCAGGCGGCGGATGAGCTCGCGGCTCGTCACGGGCACCGCGCCGAGCGCGACGAGCTCGTCGAAGCGATCGACGGGGTAGTCGTAGTG
>JAJUHG010000159.1 GCA_029267995.1 Micrococcales bacterium | reverse complement strand
TCGCGGCACACGCGACAGGCCCGCCGAGCGGGTGAAGGGTGCACTCGACGCGCCCGTGCGGCCGCCGTTCATCGTGCCGCGTCGCCCGCCCGTCCTCGCGCAGGGCTCGCAGGCGCGGTTCGCCGAGCGTGCTCGCGCGCACCGCGTGCGCACGTGGCGACGCATCGCGGCGTGGGCCGGTGGTGCGGGGGCGTTCGGCTTGCTTGCGTGGGTGCTCCTGGGCAGCCCCGTGCTCGCGCTCGACCCCGAGCAGGTGGTCGTCACGGGGGCGGGGACGGTCGTGCGCACGGGCGACGTCGACGCCGTCGTCGACGAGGTCGCAGGGGTCCCGCTCCCGCGGATCGACACGATCGGGCTGCGCTCGGCGGTGCTCGACGTGCCCGGGGTGCGCGAGGCACGGGTGACGCGGGCGTGGCCGCGTGGGCTGTCGATCGCGCTCGTGGCGCGCGAGCCGGTCGCGGCCGTACCGGACGGCGAGCGCGTCCAGCTGCTCGACGTCGAGGGGGTCGCCGTCGGGCGCGCGAAGAAGGCGCCCGAGGGTCTTCCGCTGGTCGACGTGCCGCTCGGTGACGCGCGCACTCTCGCGGCCGTCCTCGGGGTGCTCGAGGCCCTGCCCCCCGAGCTCGCGGCCGACGTGCGCTCGGTCGCGGCGCAGACGCGAGACACCGTGACGATGGTGCTGCGCGACGGTGCGCGCGTCGACTGGGGGAGCGCGGACGAGACCGAGCTCAAGGCGGCCGTGCTCCAGGCCTTGCGCACCGCGAAGAAGTCGCGCGAGGCGACCTGGTTCGACGTCTCGGCGCCGACGCTGCCCGTGACGAAGGGCTGACTGCGCGACACGCGCGACGCGGTCGTTGCTGCAGGGCGGTAGGGAACCTACCTTCGAGGCATCAACAAGTTGACATAACTCTAACCCTCTAGTTGAGGGTGAAGGTTTCGGCTCCGGTGAACCCGCCGGGCGCGCAGTTCGATCGAGAGGCACCGACGTGGCAGCACCGCAGAACTACCTGGCAGTGATCAAGGTGGTCGGCATCGGCGGCGGTGGGGTCAACGCCGTCAACCGGATGATCGAGGTCGGGCTCAAGGGCGTCGAGTTCATCGCGATCAACACCGACGCCCAGGCCCTGCTGATGTCCGACGCCGACGTCAAGCTCGACGTCGGGCGCGACCTCACGCGCGGGCTCGGCGCAGGAGCCGACCCCGAGGTCGGCCGCAAGGCCGCCGAGGACCACGCCGAGGAGATCGAGGAGGTCCTGCGCGGGGCCGACATGATCTTCGTGACCGCGGGCGAGGGCGGCGGCACGGGCACGGGCGGTGCGCCCGTGGTCGCGCGCATCGCGCGCTCGCTCGGGGCCCTCACGGTGGGCGTCGTGACGCGCCCCTTCACGTTCGAGGGGCGTCGCCGCTCGGTCCAGGCCGAGGCGGGCATCGAGACCCTCCGCGAAGAGGTCGACACCCTCATCGTCATCCCGAACGACCGACTGCTGTCGATCTCGGACCGCTCGATCTCGGTGCTCGACGCGTTCCGCACGGCCGACCAGGTGCTCCTCTCGGGCGTCCAGGGCATCACGGACCTCATCACGACCCCCGGCCTGATCAACCTCGACTTCGCCGACGTCAAGGCCGTCATGCAGGGCGCGGGCTCCGCGCTCATGGGCATCGGCGCGGCGCGCGGCGAGGACCGGGCCGTCCAGGCCGCCGAGCTCGCGATCTCCTCGCCGCTCCTCGAGGCCTCGATCGACGGTGCGCACGGCGTGCTGCTGTCGATCCAGGGTGGTTCGGACCTCGGTCTCGCCGAGATCAACGAGGCCGCGCGCCTCGTCCAGGAGGCTGCGCACCCCGAGGCCCTCATCATCTTCGGCGCGAACGTCGACGACTCCCTCGGCGACGAGGTGCGCGTCACGGTCATCGCGGCGGGCTTCGACGGGGGCGCGCCGCCCGCGGCCAAGCCGACCGCCCGGTCGCTCGGCCAGGTCGTCGGCGCGAGCGAGCCGCGCACCTCGCTCCCCGCGCAGGTCGTCGACGAGCCCTACACCCCCGACGTCGTCGTCCCCGCCGAGCCCGCGACCCCGGCCGCGCCCGTCGTCCCGACGCAGGGCGTGCCGGCCCAGGCCGAGCCCGTCCCGGCCTTCCTCGCGGGTCGGCCGAGCGCACCCTCGCCGCTCGAGGTCCCGCCCGTGATCGACGAGGAGCCTGCGCGCCGCAAGGACGAGGAGCTCGACGTGCCCGACTTCCTGCGCTGAATGAGCGACGCGCTGCCCGTGCTCGAGGTCGACCTCGGCCCGGGCGTGCGGGCGTTCTTCACGACGCGCGCGGGTGGGGTGAGCGAGGGCGAGCACGCCGCGCTCAACCTCGGCGTGGCGGTCGAGGACGACCCCGCACGCGTCGCGTCGAACCACGAGCTCCTCGCCCGCGAGGCCGGACGGCGCGTCGCCTTCGGCCGGCAGGTGCACGGCGCCGACGCCCTCGAGGTCGAGGTCGTGCCGCGCGACGGCGAGATCTTCGCGGGCACAGCCGACGCGCTCGTGACCACGCGCCAGGACCTCGCGCTCGGCGTCGTCGTCGCCGACTGCGTCCCCGTGCTCCTTGCGGACGCGGCCCGTGGGGTCGTCGCGACCGCTCACGCCGGGCGAGCCGGGCTCGTGGCCGGGGTCGTCGAGAGCGTCGTCGCCCTCGCCCGCTCCCGTGGCGCCCGCGAGCTGCGCGCCGTCGTGGGGCCTGCGATCTGCGGGGCGTGCTACGAGGTTCCTGCGGCGATGCGTGACGAGGTCGACGCTGCGGTCCCCGGGACGGCGTCGACCACGTCATGGGGGACACCAGCGCTCGACCTGCCCCGCGGGGTGCTCGAGCGGCTGCGCGCCGCGGGCGTCGAGCGCGTCGGGCACCTCGAGGCGTGCACCTTCACCGACGAACGCTTCTTCTCCCACCGGCGCTCGAGCGCCGACGGGACCAGGCGCGGTCGCTTCGCGGGAGTCGTCCTGCTCGGGTGAACGCCCACGGGTGCCGCCCGGCGTGTCGGCGTGGCAGCCCTCGGACCGCTCAGTAGCGTGGGCAGGGCAGGCGCGTCGTCTGCACGAGTTCGGAGATTGAGGAGCTGGCCATGGCCGGAGCGCTGCGGAAGACCATGTTGTACCTCGGCCTCGCTGACGACCGCGGCGAGCACGACGGGGACGAGTACGTCGACGAGTACACCGAGTACGACGAGCCGGAGGCGCCCATGGCTACCGAGCACGAGGCACAGGTCACCCCGATCCGGCAGACGACCCCGCGCGCGGCACGCGGCAGCGAGCTGCGCCGCATCACGACGGTGCACCCCCGCTCGTACAACGACGCGCGCACGATCGGCGAGGCGTTCCGGGCTGGCACGCCCGTGATCATGAACCTCACCGACATGGACGACGCGGACGCGAAGCGGCTCGTCGACTTCTCGGCGGGGCTCATCTTCGGTCTGCACGGTGCGATCGAGCGCGTGACCGCGAAGGTCTTCCTCCTCTCGCCCGCGAACATCGAGATCGCGGGGGACGGCACTGGTGCGGCCGCGGGCTCGACGCCGGGCTTCTACAACCAGAGCTGATGCGGCCGACCCCTGCCCGCCCTCGCGTCGCTGAGGTGCCGTGAGCGTCGTCTTCGGCGTCCTGTACCTCGTGACGCTCGTGTTCCTGCTCCTCCTCATGGGTCGCCTCGTGCTCGAGTGGGTCCAGGTGTTCGCGCGCGACTGGCGCCCCAAGGGCCTCATGCTCGTCGTCGCGGAGGTGTGCTACACCGTGACCGACCCCCCGATCCGCGCGGTGCGCAGGGTCCTGCCGCCGCTGCGGATCGGACGCGTCGCGCTCGACCTCGGTTTCCTCGTGGTCGCGATCGCGTGCTCGATCCTGCTGCGCGTCTTCGGCGCGCTCGCGGTCGCGGGGTAGCCTGCAGCGCGCCACGGGGCGGCGACGCGCCTGCGGCATGAGCAAGAGAGGCGCCCGCGCATCCGCTACGGTATTTGCTGGCGGAGATGCACCGCCTCGCTGATAGGCACGAGCAACTGAGGTGACGCACGATGGCACTGCTGACCGCCGACGACGTCCTGAACAAGAAGTTCCAGGCGACGAAGTTCCGCGAGGGCTACGACCAGGACGAGGTCGACGACTTCCTCGACGAGGTCGTCAACACGCTGCGCGTCCTCCAGGGTGAGAACGACGAGCTCAAGAACAAGCTTGCCGCGGCCGAGCGTCGTATCGCCGAGCTGAGCCGTGCCGAGGCCGCCGGGGGAGAGCCGCTCGCGGCGCCCGTCGCGCAGTCGGCGCCCGAGCCCGCTCCGGCGCCCGAGCCCGCTCCGGTGCCCGCGCCCGAGCCGACCCCCGAGCCGCAGTTCGCTCCGGTCGCCGCCGAGCCGCCCGCCCCCGTGGTGAGCGCCCCGGTCCCGGCCCCCGCACCCGCGCCCGAGCGGCAGAGCGAGCCCGAGTCCGCGACCGGCATGCTCCAGCTCGCGCAGAAGCTCCACGACGACTACGTCCGTGCGGGCCAGGAGGAGGGCGACCGGATCGTCTCGGAGGCCAAGGCGCAGGCGGAACGCATCGTGCGCGAGGCCGAGGAGACCTCGCAGCGCACGCTTGCGGCCCTCGAGCAGGAGCGTGGCCTGCTCGAGCGCAAGATCGACGAGCTGCGCGTCTTCGAGCGCGACTACCGCACGCGCCTCAAGAGCTACCTCGAGAACCTGCTCGGCGACCTCGACGCACGCGCCGTGGGGACCGGTGACACGCCGCTCGGAGGCGACGCCCGCCCCTGACGCAAGGCTGTTCGGCCGGTGCCGTCTCCCCTCGGGGGAGGCGGCACCGCGTCGTCTCGAGGGGACGCGCCCCGCGCGCGGGCAGACCCGTGAGGCGAATCACCGTGCGCGCCCTGTTGTGCCGGCGCAGTTCGGCGTCTACTCTCGCTTGACCCCGAAGGAGGGCCCGTGACCGTCAACGAGAAGCTCGACCTGGATGCCCCTGACCTGGGCGACCTGACCAAGGCCGCCCGGGGCCTTCCCGTGCGCGAGGGCGAGAAGCCGTGGACGGCCAAGGAGGTCCGCGAGGTGGGCCAGGGGCTCGTCGAGGAGATCACTCGGCTGCGGCTCGAGCTTGCCGCCGCGGACGCCGAGCTCGCCGAGCTGCTGCGCAACTCGGGCGACGGCGCGGGCGACGACCAGGCCGACTCGGGTTCCTCGGCCCTCGAGCGCGAGCAGGAGCTCACGCTCGTGAACAACACGCGCGACATGCTCGAGCAGGCCACCCACGCGCTCGAGCGGCTCAAGGCGGGCACCTTCGGCACGTGCGAGTCGTGCGGCGAGGCGATCGGCAAGGCCCGGGTCATGGCCTTCCCGCGCGCGACCCTGTGCGTCGCGTGCAAGCAGCGCGAGGAGCGTCGCTAGGCCGCGGGCCCGTTCGACATGACGACTCCTGACCCCGACGCCGCGGCCCGGCCCCACGAGGCCGCACCGCGCGTCTCACGACGGCTCGCGCTCTTGTGCGCGCTGCTCGCCGCGCTCGTGCTCGCCGCGGACCAGGCGACCAAGGTGTGGGCCCTGGCGAACCTCGAGCAGGGCCAGTGGCGACCGCTGCTCGGTGAGGCGATCCAGCTCACGCTCGTGTTCAACCCCGGGGCAGCGCTCTCGTTCGGCACGGGCATGACGTGGCTCCTGACGCTCGTCGCGGTCGGGGTGACCGTCGTCGTCGTGCGATCGGCCCGCAAGCTCGGCTCGCGCGGC
>JAJUHG010000158.1 GCA_029267995.1 Micrococcales bacterium | reverse complement strand
GACAGGGTCCAGGAGTTGATGCAGCAGTCGACCTCGCCGCCCCAGTAGGGCAGGTCCTCGTACTCCCAGCGCACCTTCGCGAGCTTCGCGGGAGTGTCGCGGTCCTTGAGCACCTGCGCGTCGACGCCCCACTCGCGCAGGTCGTTGAGCACCCATGTGGTCGCGGTCCACGGCTGGCCCGCACCGGGCTGGGCCTCGGGGCCGTGGAAGTCGAGGTCGGCGGGGAAGAATGCCCCGCCCGCCCACTGGCCGTCGTCGTCCTGCTTGTCGAGCAGGCGCGCACCGAAACCCTCGTGCGCGACGCGCGCCCGCGTCGCCTGCCACACCTCGGGCGGTGCGCCGACGACGTCCCGCTCGACCTGCCAGCGCAGCGCGGGGTCAGAGTCCAGGAGCCAGGCGGCGAGGGCCTTGTCCACCATGTCTCGACGCTAGACCCGGCCCCAGACACCCGCACGGGTCACTCGAGACCGAGAGCCTGCGCGACTGGGAGAGGCCTGATGGCCGAGATTTGGTGGTTCTGTGCTTCCCGGCCAAGAGGCATGCTGCCCTCGCTACCTTCACCGTCAGGACGCCCTCGCGGGGAGCAGGGGGCCTCGCGAGCGGGCGTCCTTGCAGGCGAGGTGCCTCAACGGTCCGACGGCGGGAGATGGTGGCGATGAAGGTCAGGGCAGGACGAGCAGCTGGGCTGGTGCTCGCGGTCCTCGCAGTGGCGGCACTTTCCGCGTGCGCGTCGAAGGGCAAGCTGTCCTTCGAGAACGGCGGGCCAGGGACTGTCGTGGTCGAGCTCGGCGACCAGGAGCCGTCCGTGATCGACACGCACGGCGGCGTCTCCTACCTCGACTACGACTGCACCCCCGGGGACGTGACGATCCGCTTCGAGGACGGCTCGAGCACCGTGATCCCTGGGCCCCTCTGCTCCGACAAGCAGGTGTTCATCAAGGACGGCGCGGCGACGGTCAAGCCGGCGGAGAAGAACTCCTAGGACGGCTGGCCCGGCGCTCACCCCCTCGAGTCCGCGATGCTGGTGAGGTGGGTGGAGGAGCGCTGGTCCTGCTGCGCCACGGCGAGAGCGAGTTCAACGCCGCCGGGGTGTTCACCGGCCTGCTCGACGTCGACGTCACCGAGCGCGGGCGGGAGCAGGCGGCGCTCGGGGCGCGGCTGCTCGAGGCCGCTGGTCTGGCGCCTGAGCGCACCTGGACCTCGCCCATGCGTCGGGCGGCCGCGACCACCGAGATCCTCGCGCGCGAGCTTGGGCTCGACCCTGCCACCGTGACCCCCAGCTGGCGCCTCGCCGAGCGCGACTACGGCTCGCTCACGGGAGTCGCGAAGGCGGAGGCCCGCGAGCGCCTCGGGCCCGAGGGGTACATCGCGATGCGCCGCACCCTCGAAGGCTCGCCGGGCCCGGTCACCGAGGAGCAGCGCGCCGCGTGGCCTGCGGCGCCGTACGTCGAGGAAGGTTCGGGGCTGCCGACGCCGGGAGCCGGGGAGACCTTGCTCGAGGTCATGGACCGGGTCGCCCCGCTGTGGACCGAGATCCGCGCCGAGATCGAGGCAGGCCGCCGGGTGCTCGTCGTCGGGCACGGGAACTCGCTGCGCGCGCTGTGCGCCGTCGTCGACTGCTTGTCCCCCGAGGAGGTGCAGGAGCTCAACATCCCCCCGGGGCACCCGCTGGTCTACGCATGGTCCGACGGCGGGCTCCTCCCGCGCGGAGGTCGCTACCTGGATGAGGGTGCGCACGCCGAGGTCGAGCGCATCGCGGCGGAGGGTGGGACCTAGGTAGCTCGCGCCCGGAGCCGGGCGCTCGCCGCAGAAAGGCCGAGCCCCCAGGAGGACGTTCTCGGCATGATGACGGGATGCACCGCGCTCAGCTTTCGCTCCGGGTCGCAGCCGGAGGCTTTCAACGTGGTCATGCTCGACCCCGAGCGCGTGCAGGTGGTCGTGGACGTCCTCGCGCCTGCCCAGGAGCCTCCCGCGTGGGCGGCCGCACTGGCTGAGTCCTTGCTCTCCAAGGACCCTGCCGAGTGGACCCTCACTTTCGAGGGCAACTACCCGTGGCCCGAGGACGACTAGCCACCGCGCTGGCTAGCGGCCGTACCCCGCGACATAGGCGTCGAGGTCGAACCAGGCCGGGGCTTCGAGCGTCGGGCATTCCTCGGGGTTCGCGACGCTGAACGCGAGGTTGTCAGCCCACCAGCGCCACACGAGCTCGGTGACGGAGTCCGCGACCCACGCTGCCTGCTCGGGGTCGAAGCGCGCTGGCTTCTCGCCCTCGAAGCCCTCGTAGCCGAGCGAGTCCGCCGCGCACACCACGCCGCTCGAACCGTCCTCGCCCAGGAAGGCGTACCAGTGGAGCACCCACTGCGAGTCCGAGACGAGGTGCAGCAGGTGGCCGCCGGGCACCGCCTCGAGGAAGTCCCCGGCGTCGAGGTAGGCGTCGGTCGCGCTCCACAGGCGCGCGTGAACCTGCGGGTCGGCGAGGGCGCGCAGGTCCCTCGGGAGCGCGTCGGGGTCGAGGCCCACGGCGGAGAGCAGCTGTTCGAGCCCATCCGCGGTGAGCGGCGTCGTCGCGTGGTGGAAGGAGGTGGGAGACATCCCCTCACCTGCGGGCGCGAGTGCGCGCAGCCAGGACAGCTTGGGGTCCTCGAGCACCTCCCGCGGGAGCTCCGGGAGGGCCTCTCGGTCGTAGGTCGCGTAGGTCCCGCCGTCGTCGTACTCGGTGCCGGGCACCCCCACGGTGATCCACGCCGTCTGCAGCGAGTCGAGCAAGGTCATGGCGCGCATCATCGCAGAGGCGAGCCGTGGAGGCCCCGTGTGCCTGTGGCACCATGGCCGCATGGTCTGGGGGCTGGAGATCACCTACGTGATGGAGCTCTGCCGCGCGGTCGACCACGAGCTGCAGGCCTCGGGGGATGTCGCGATCACGGTGCCGTGCGCCCAGTGCGGGCGCTCGGGCCGCACGCAGATCTTCGGGCCCGAGGGCGGCCGTTGCTCGGGAGGGCGCTCGCTCCCCGCGCATCCCGTCCGCGGAGGGGTCCGCTTCATCGAGCGGGCCGACGACGGCGGCAGCGCGGCGCTGCGTGTGACCCTCGACCTTCCCGAGCTCGAGGCCGAGAGCTCCTCGAGCGAGGACTCCCTCACTACGTGGTCCCGACTCGGCCTCGCCTACCGCTGTCCCCGCACCGGACTCGTGCACGAGGACTCGGTGCAGTCCAACCTGGGGCGACCGAGCGTCTTGCGCTGTCAGTCCTGCGAGGCAGAGCTCGCCACGAGTCGTGAGGCCCCGACGGTCCGCGCCCGAGAAACCGGGTAGAGGAAGCAGAACGGCCCAGCACCCGAGATCTCGGGCCTGGGCCGGTGCTCCGTGGAGCGGGTGACGGGAATCGAACCCGCGCTGTCAGCTTGGGAAGCTGAAGTTCTACCATTGAACTACACCCGCGTCGCGCACCCACGAGGGGTGCGCGTACGCCCCCACTATATCCAGACGTACAAGTGACGTCGTGCATGCGGGGATCGAACCTACGGTCCCGTAGGGTTCGGGAATCTGGGAGCGCCCGCTCCGATCCGACGGCTGAGAAGTCGACCCACCCGACGAAGGGCCCTGCATGACCTCGACCGTCGACGCTGGCTTCCGCCCGACCACCCCCCGCCGTGACGCCGAGCGCGTCGCCGCGACCAACACCTACCGCGACCTGCTGCGCACGATCCGTGACGCAGGTCTGCTGAACCGGCGCCAAGGCTTCTACCTCGGCGTGCTCGGTGTGCTCTCGGCCGCGACGCTCGGCGCGGTGGTCGCGTTCGTGCTGATCGGGGACTCGTGGTGGAACCTGCTCGTCGCGGCGTTCCTGGGGATCGTGCTGACCCAGTTCGCGTTCGTCGCGCACGAGGCGCTGCACCGTCAGGTGTTCGCCTCCGACCCCGCGAACAACCGGCTCGGGCGCACGCTCGCGAACGGCGTGGTCGGCATCTCCTCGACGTGGTGGAACCACAAGCACTCGCGCCACCACGCGAACCCCAACGTGGTCGAGAAGGACCCGGACATCGCCCCGGGCGTGCTGCGCTTCACCGAGGAGGACGCCGCGAGCATCGGCGGGCGGCTGCGCGGGTTCTTCACGCGCAACCAAGGTTGGGCGTTCTTCCCGCTCATCACGCTCGAGGGCCTGAACCTGCACGTCACCTCGGTGCGTTCGCTGCTGGGCCCGGGCATCACGTGGCCCAAGCTGCGCGAGGCGCTCGTGATCATGGCCCGCCTGGGGATCTACGTCGCGGTGCTGCTCTGGGTGCTCTCGCCCGTGCTCGCGCTCGCGTTCTTCGCGGTCCAGATGGGCGTGTTCGGCTTCTACATGGGTGCCTCGTTCGCCCCGAACCACAAGGGTATGAAGATCCTGCCCGCCGGTTCGCGGGTCGACTTCTTCACCAAGCAGGTGGTCACCTCGCGCAACATCCGTGGCGGGGTCGTCATGAGCCACGCGATGGGTGGGCTCAACGTCCAGATCGAGCACCACTTGTTCCCGACCATGCCGCGCCCGCACCTCGCGCGGGCCCGCGAGATCGTCATGGAGTACTGCGAGACGCTCGACGTGCCCTACACCGAGACGACGTTGCTCGAGTCGTACGGGATCGTCGTGCGCTACCTCAACGAGGTGGGCCTGCAGGCGCGCGACCCGTTCGACTGCCCTGCGCGCGCGTCGATGCGCTGGGACGCCTAGTACCCGATCACGGTGAGCTCGAAGGTGCCGTTCTCGATCGGGTTCTCGCCCCACAGGTAGATGTCGGCCTCGACCGTCTCGCCGGGCGCGGGTGGGTCGGGGAAGGCGTTGCCGAGGTTGACGATCTGGCCTGCGTCGTCTCGTACGACGACGACGACGCGCCCGCCGCTCGGGGCGTGATCGCCCTTGGCCTCCAGGTGCAGGCGCAACCCGGGGCGTAGTCCTGCGGAGTCGATGAGCTCGAAGTCCTCGACCCAGGCGTCGTACTCCCCGAGGTCGGGCGCGAACGCGGACTCGACGGTGAGCTCCATGTCGACGACCTCGGCCTCGAGCGGCTCGGGGAAGTACCCGACCACCTGGACGGGTTCGCCCCAGCGCAGGGTCGCGAACTCGTGCAGCTCGTGCGTGTTGCCTTCGGCGTCGGTCGCGTCGATGCGTGCGGTGACCCGGACGCCGGGGTGGTCGAGCCCGGGCGCGGCGATCGTCACGGCGTAGTGCGAGGCGTACTTGGCCTGCCAGGTCTCCCACGAGGTGAGCTCGGTGAGGTCTTTGGCGGCGGTCGCCCAGTCCTCGGCGTCGTCGAGCACGCCTTCTTCCCACGCGGGCGGTTCGGGCGTGGAGCTCAGCGACGACGAGGCGACGTTGACCGCCACGACGATCCCGACGATCACCGCGATGATGACGACGAGCGCGACGAGGCACCCCCCGCAGCCGATCTTCGTGGTGGTGTTCCCGCCCTGCGCGGGAGCCGGTTGGTCCTGGCTCTGACCGTGCGGGCCCGTCCCGCCCTGGGAGGGTGGGGCGCCGTAGGGCGCGCCCGCCGACGGCGCCTTGCCCGGGGGTGGGGCGCCGTAGGGCAGGTTCGCCGACGACGGCGCGTGACCGGGAGCGGGTGCACCGTGCCCGGTCGGGCTCTGCCGCGGTGGGCCGTACGGGTTGTGCTGCTGCTGCGGGCCGGGTTGCTGGGGGCCGCCGGGGTGCGCCCGGCCGGCCGCCCCGTACGGCTGGCTCGACTGCTGCGCATCGGGACGCTGCGGGCCCGGGTGCTGCGGACTGGGGCGTTGCTGAGCCGGGCCCGGGTGCTGCGCGGCCTGGCCCTGGGGAGGGCTG
>JAJUHG010000157.1 GCA_029267995.1 Micrococcales bacterium | reverse complement strand
GGCTTGCGGCTGCGCGAGCGCGAACGCTTCTTCGGCGTGGCCTCCTCGGCCACCTCCTCGGCGGCGTCCTCGTCGGTCTCGAGCTGCTCGCGCACCGCCTGCGGGCTGCCCGCCTCGGCGGTCGCCCGACGGCGCTTGGGCTTGGCGAGCGAGGGGTCGGGAGCCTGGAACAGCACCGCGGTAGTCGCGAGCCGCGGGGACGTGCGCTTCTCCGCGTCCTTCTTGTCGCCCGACTGCTTGTCAGCCGACTGCTTGTCGCCCGGCTGCTCGTCGCCCGCGGCCTTGCCGGCCTGCGAGTCCTCGGCCTTCTCCTGCGACGCGCTCGACCCGCGTGCCTCAGGAGCGTCCGCGGCACGAGTCGACCTGCGCGAGCCACGCTTGCGCGCGGGTGCCTTGGCCGGCTCGTCGGCGCCCTCGGCATCGGCTGTGCTCTCGGCCTCGCTCGTGCCCGCTGCCTCGCCCGCGGCGCCGTCCGCCCGGGTCGGCGGCTGCTCGGCGGCCTTCTTCGCGGCCGAGCGCCGTGCGGTCTTCTTCGCCGCCTTCTTCGCAGGCGCGCCGGTCTCGTCCGACGCCCCCTCGCTCGCAGCGGAGGACTCCTCCGCGTCGCCCGCAGCGGCCGGCTCGGGCTCGTCGCCCGGGAGCACGATCTGCACCGCACTCACGGGGGCGGCCTTCTTGCGCGTCGCGCGCCGGCGCGGTGCGGCGGCGAGCTGGGAGAGCTCAGCCGCGATGTCGAGCGTCGGGTCAGTCGTGGGCTCGTCCCCCTCGGAACCCGCGGCCGCCTCGGCCTCGGTGGCCTCCTCGTCCTCGTCCGCGTCCGTACCCTCGGGCTCGGTGCCTTCTGCCGGCTGCGCGCCCTCGGCAGACGGCGTGACTTCTGCCGGCTCGGCGCCTTCTGCAGGCTCGATCCCGGCCGACTCGCGCGCGGGCTCGACGTCCGAGGTGCGCTCGGGCGCCGTCGTCGTCGGGGCCTCGGCCACCTCGGCGTCGACCGGCACGGACGGTGCGGGCGGCGCGGCGGGCGGCGGGGCGGCGGCCCGCCTCACGACACGACGGCGGGGGCGGGACTCGGGGCTCTGATCGCTCACTGTGGGTACTCCGGACCTGCCGCCCGTCCACACTGCCGGGTCGGCGGGCCCTCGCTTTCGTCGTCGACGCACTCGGCGCCGGAAGTCTCATCACGACCTGTCTCGCACTCACGCGCCCTGCCTTCGCCGGCCTGGCGCTGTTTCCCGTGAAGGACGGGCGCCGGGGCGTCGGGCGGGCCGCGCTGGTGCGGTGGACGAGGTCCGGGGCGAGGAACGGTGTGGTCGCCCCTCGCGGTGAAGTATCGCACACCGGGCCTGCGAACCCGAGAGCGACGCGGCGCCGACGCCCACCGGACGAGGTGACGGCCACGTCAGAACGCGGGACCTTGGTCCCAGGGCACGCAGGACCACCGTCCTAGCGTTCCAGCAGGCCCGAGCCGGCGGAGGGACGGGCCGACCTGGCACTCAACGGAGGACCGCGTGGACGCCCTCGACCTGGCGCGCTGGCAGTTCGGCATCACGACCGTCTACCACTTCATCTTCGTCCCGCTGACGATCGGCCTCGCGCCCCTCGTCGCGATCATGCAGACGATCTGGGTACGCACGGGCGACGAGAAGTGGCTCAAGCTGACGAAGTTCTTCGGCAAGCTCCTGCTCATCAACTTCGCGATCGGCGTCGCGACGGGGATCGTCCAGGAGTTCCAGTTCGGCATGAACTGGTCGGAGTACTCGCGCTTCGTGGGGGACGTCTTCGGGGCACCCCTCGCGATGGAGGCGCTCGCGGCGTTCTTCGTCGAGTCGACCTTCCTGGGCCTGTGGATCTTCGGCTGGGACAAGCTGCCCAAGAAGATCCACCTCGCGTGCATCTGGGCCGTCGCGGTCGCGACCAACCTCTCGGCGTACTTCATCCTCGCGGCGAACTCCTGGATGCAGCACCCCGTCGGCACGATCTTCAACCTCGAGACCGGCCGGGCCGAGATGGTCGACATCGGCGCGGTGCTCACCAACAACACCCTGCTCGCAGCCTTCCCGCACACGATCACCGCGGCGTTCCTGACCGCAGGCACCTTCGTCGCGGGGATCGGCGCGTGGTGGATGGTGCGCCTCGTGCGGCGCGGCGAGCACGACAAGGCCCGCACCTACCGCTCGGCGGTCGTCATGGGGATGGTCACGATGCTCGTGGCAGGCGTCGGGCTCATCTGGAGCGGCGACTGGCAGGCCAAGCTCATGTTCGACCAGCAGCCCATGAAGATGGCCGCGGCCGAGGCACTGTGCGAGACGCAGGACGGCGCCGCGTTCTCGATCCTCACGATCGGCGACCTGTCGAACTCGTGCGAAGGCGTGCGCCACGTGATCGAGATGCCCGGCTTCACGTCCTTCCTCGCGACGGGTGACTTCGACGCGACGATCAAGGGCGTCGACGACCTGCAGCGCGAGTACGAGGAACAGTTCGGCTTCACCGACGAGGCGGGCAACCCGATCTCCTACCAGCCCAACCTCGCCGTGACCTACTGGTCCTTCCGGCTCATGATCGGCCTCGCGGTGTTCTCCGCGGTGCTCGCCCTCGCGGCGCTGTGGCTCACCCGCAAGGGCCGCATGACCGACAACGTGTGGTTCGCCCGCCTCGGGGTGCTCGCGATCCCCATGCCGTTCCTCGCCTCGAGCTTCGGCTGGATCTTCACCGAGATGGGCCGCCAGCCGTGGGTCGTCGTGCCCAACCCGAACCCCTCGGGGGTCGACGGCGTGTGGCTCCTGACCGCGCAGGGCGTCTCGGAGGTCACGAGCGTGGGCCACGTCGCAGGCTCGCTCGTCGCCTTCACCGCCCTCTACGGCGTGCTCGCGGTCATCTGGTACCGCCTCATGCACCGCTACGCGGTCGAGGGCATCGCCGAGACCCCCGACTCCCCCACCCCGGACCAGGACGCGGACGCCCCGCTGTCCTTCGCGTACTGAGGAGCCCACCGTGGACCTTGCGATCGTCTGGTTCCTGCTCATCGCCGTCCTGTGGACGGGCTACCTCGTGCTCGAGGGCTTCGACTTCGGGGTCGGGATGCTGCTCGGCATCTTCGGCCGCCGCCGCAGGGGCGCCGCACCCGACGCCACCGCCGAGAAGAACCGCCGCGTCATCATCAACACGATCGGCCCCGTGTGGGACGGCAACGAGGTGTGGCTGCTCACCGCAGGCGGGGCGACCTTCGCGGCCTTCCCCGAGTGGTACGCGACCTTGTTCTCGGGCTTCTACATCCCGCTGCTGATCATCCTGCTCGCGCTCATCGTGCGCGTCGTGGCCTTCGAGTGGCGCGGGAAGATCGAGTCCGAGACGTGGCGCACGTGGGCCGACCGCGCGCTCGTGATCGGCTCGTGGGTCCCCGCGGTGCTGTGGGGCGTCGCGTTCGCGAATCTCGTGCGGGGCGTCGAGCTCGACGCGAACCACCAGTACGTGGGCGGGTTCCTCGCCCTGCTCAACCCCTTCGCCCTGCTCGGTGGCGCGGTCACGGCCCTGCTGTTCCTCACGCACGGCGCGGTGTTCCTCGCGCTCAAGACCGACGGCGAGATCCGCGAGCGCGCGAGCGTCCTCGCCGAGCGGCTCGCCCCCGTGACGCTCGTCGTCGCGGGCGCGTGGGCCGTGTGGGCGCAGCTCGCCTTCTCGGTGCCGTGGACCTGGGCCGCCGTCGCGGTCGCCGCGGTCGCTCTCGTCGCGGTCGTCCGGGCGACCCGTGCCCGGCGCGAGGGCTGGGCCTTCACCGGGACGGCCGTGACGATCGTGGCTGCCGTCGTGCTCATCTTCGGCTCGATGTACCCCGACGTCATGCCCGCGCTCGACCCCGCGAACTCCCTCACGGTCGCGAACGCGTCGTCCTCGCCCTACACGCTGCAGATCATGACCTGGGTCGCGGTCGCGCTCACCCCCGTCGTGCTGCTCTACCAGGGCTGGACGTACTGGGTGTTCCGCAAGCGCATCTCGGCCGAGCAGATCCCCGAGGGCGTGGGACTGTCGCTGCGCAAGATCGCCGACCAGGCGTGGGGCAGCAAGCCCGAGACGCCCGCGCCGAGAAGCTAGGTGAAGCCTCTCGACCCCCGGCTCCTGCGCTACGCGCGCTCCGCGCGGGGCTACCTCGCCCTGACGGTCGCGCTGGGCCTCGTGACCGCGGCGTGCGCGATCGGGCAGGCGCTCCTGATCGGGCACGGCCTCGGCCGGGTGATCGCCGAGGGGGCGAGCCTCGCGGACGTCGCGCACCTCGTCTGGCTCCTCGCGCTCGTGGTCGCGACCCGCACGGGGGTCGTCGCGCTCCAGGAGCGGTTCGCGCACCGCGCCGCGACACGGGCGGTCGCCGAGCTGCGTCACCAGGTCGTCGCGGCCGCCTCGCGCCCCGGTCGGCACGCCTCGGCGACGCGCGGGCCGCAGGTCGTCACGCTCGCGACGCGCGGTCTGGACGATCTCGAGCCGTACTTCGTGCGCTACCTGCCCCAGCTCGTGCTCGCCGCGACCGTGACCCCCGGGGCGCTGCTCGTCGTGCTCGGGCTCGACTGGATCTCCGCGGCGCTGCTCGCGGGCACCCTCCCGCTCGTCCCGCTGTTCATGTGGCTCGTGGGCGTCATGACGCAGGGCCGCTCGCAGCGGGGCCTCGCGGCGATGGAGCGCCTCGGTGCGCAGGTCCTCGACCTCCTCGCCGGGTTGCCCACGCTGCGTGCGTTCGCGCGCGAGCAGGGCCCTGCGCGGCGCGTGCGCGAGCTCGGCGACGCGCACCGGCGCGCGACGATGGGCACGCTGCGCATCGCCTTCCTGTCCGGGATGGTCCTCGAGCTGCTCACGACGCTGTGCGTCGCGCTCGTCGCGGTGGGCATCGGCCTGCGGCTCGTGTACGGCGACGTCGGGCTCGTCACGGGCCTCGCGGTGCTCGTGCTCGCCCCCGAGGTGTTCCTGCCGCTGCGCCAGGTGGGCCTGCACTTCCATGCCTCGACCGACGGTGTCGCCGCGGCCGAGCAGGCCTTCGCGGTGCTCGACCAGCCCGCACCCGCGTCCGGCACGAGGCCCGCGCCCGACCTGCGCCACGCGACGATCCGCCTCGAGGGCGTCTCGGTCACCACGGCGCACGGTAACGCCCCGCACCGCCTCGACCTCGAGCTCGCCCCGGGGCGCGTGGTCGCCCTCACGGGTCCGAGCGGGACGGGCAAGTCGACCGCGGTCGAGGTGCTGCTCGGCCTGCTCGCCCCCGACGAGGGCCGCGTGCTCGTCGACGGGACCGACCTCGCCGAGATCGACCTCACGACCCTGTGGCCCCAGGTCGCGTGGCTCCCCCAGCGTCCCGTCCTCGAGCCGGGCACGCTCGCCGAGGCCGCCGGCGCGAGCGACGTCGCACCCGAGCAGCGCGACGCGGTCGCCAAGCGCACAGGGCTCGCGGAGGTCGTCGCGACGCTCCCCGAGGGCTGGGCGACCCGGCTCGGACGCGGCGGGGAGGGCCTGAGCGTCGGGCAGCGTCAACGCGTCGCGCTCACCCGCGCGCTCCTGCACCCCGCGCCGCTCGTCGTGCTCGACGAGCCGACCGCCCACCTCGACACCGCCGCCGAGGAGACCGTGCTCGATGCGGTGCGCGCGCTCGGCGAGGCCGGTTCGACCGTCCTGCTCGTGACGCACCGACCCGCGGTGCTCGCGCTCGCTGACGAGGTCGTCACGGTCGACGACCTCGTCCCCACGAGGAGCACGCCGTGAGCCCCGAGCTGCGCCGCGCGGTGCGCCTGCTCGACGTCGACCCGCGTCGCTTCGCCCTCGCCGTGCTGCTCGGGGTCGGCGCGCTCGGCAGCGCGGTGGCCCT
>JAJUHG010000156.1 GCA_029267995.1 Micrococcales bacterium | reverse complement strand
TCCTCGCCCACGACGACGCTCGCCTACATCGCCGCGCAGACCGAGCGGATCATCCTGTCGACCGCCACGACGCTCATCACGACGAACGACCCCGTGAAGATCGCCGAGGACTTCGCGATGCTCCAGCACCTCGCGGACGGTCGCGTCGACGTCATGATGGGCCGCGGCAACACGGGCCCCGTGTACCCCTGGTTCGGCCAGGACATCCGCAACGGCATCGCGCTCGCGGTCGAGAACTACGCGCTCCTGCACCGCTTGTGGCGCGAGGACGTCGTCGACTGGCAGGGCCGCTTCCGCACCCCGCTGCAGTCGTTCACCTCGACCCCGCGTCCGCTCGACGGCGTGCCGCCCTTCGTGTGGCACGGCTCGATCCGCTCCCCGCAGATCGCCGAGCAGGCCGCCTACTACGGTGACGGCTTCTTCCACAACAACATCTTCTGGAACATCGAGCACACCGCGCGCATGGTCGAGCTCTACCGCGAGCGCTTCGAGCACTACGGCCACGGCCGCGCCGACCAGGCGATCGTGGGCCTCGGCGGCCAGGTGTACATGCACAAGGACTCCCAGCAGGCCGTGCGCGAGTTCCGTCCGTTCTTCGACGTCGCACCCGTCTACGGCCACGGCCCGAGCCTCGAGGAGTTCACCGAGGCGACCCCCCTCACGGTCGGCTCGCCCCAGGAGGTCATCGACCGCTACGCCTCGATGCGCGAGCACGTGGGCGACTACCAGCGCCAGCTGTTCCTGATCGACCACGCAGGGCTCCCGCTCAAGACCGTGCTCGACCAGCTCGACATCCTCGGCGAGGAGGTCGTCCCCGTGCTGCGCAAGGAGCTTGCGAGGGGCCGCCCCGCGCACGTCCCCGACGCCCCGACGCACGCCTCGCTCGTCGCCGCCGCGGGCGGCGGCCGTGACGCGACCGTCTACGCCGAGGGTGACGACGTCACGGGTGCCTCGCCCGAGGCCTCGCGTGCCGAGGAGGTCGTCACGCCATGACCTTCCGCGTCGCCGTCGTCACCGCAGGGCTGCGGGAGCCCTCCTCGACGCGCATGCTCGCCGACCGGCTCGCCGAGGCGACCGTCAGCGCGGGCGCCGCGCGCGGGGAGCAGGTCGAGATCGAGGTCGTCGACCTGCGCACGATCGCGGGGGCCCTCACGAGCGCCCTCATGTCCGGCGTGCAGTCGCCCGAGGTCTCGGCCGCGACGACCGCGGTCACGACCGCGGACGCCGTGATCGCCGTGACGCCGATCTTCTCGGGCTCCTACAACGGCCTGTTCAAGACCTTCTTCGACCTCGTCGACGACGGCGCGCTCGCGGGCACCCCCGTGCTCCTCGGCGCGACGGCCGGCACACCGCGGCACTCGCTCGCGATCGACCACGCGCTGCGCCCGCTGTTCGCCTACCTGCGCGCGCTCGTCGTGCCCACCGGGGTGTTCGCCGCGACCGACGACTTCGGGCAGGTCGGCTCGCGGCCCGCCGACGACGTCGCCCCGCTCGGCCAGCGCGTCGAGCGCGCCGGGGCAGAGCTCGTCGACATCCTGCTCGCGCGCGGGCACAAGCAGGTCAAGGACGAGTTCGCGGACTTCACGTCCTTCGACGAGCTGCTCGGGCAGGGCTGAACCGCCAGCAGTCGCTGCGCGGGTCGGTCTCGCGGGTGAATCTCGCCGACATGGCGCCCGGGGGGTCCCTGCGGCGCCGGGTTCTGGCAGCGTGGTGCCTACCTTGAGCGAGATCGGGCCGCGCTCGCGGCCCCTGACTGAGATGGAGCACCCATGTCCGAAGCAGCCGCGGCCAACGTGAGCCCGCGCAGCCGCACCGTCGCCGCCGTCCTTGCGTTCTTCCTGGGTTACCTGGGGATCCACCGCTTCTACGTCGGCAAGATCGGGACCGGTGTCCTCATGATCGTCACGCTCGGGGCGCTCGGCGTCTGGACGCTGATCGACTTCATCATGATCCTCGTCGGCTCCTTCAAGGACAAGGAAGAGCGGGTCCTGGCGACCTGGTGAGACCCGCACGCCGCGGCGCTCGGTCGGCTCTCGTGGCCGATCGGGCGCCGCGGCGTCGTCGTTCCCGCGCGAAGGCCCCGGCTGCGGTCGTGCTCAGGTGAGCCGGGCCGCCGTCGTCGGCCGGCCTAGACCGACTCGGCGTCCCGAGCCCGCACGAAGGCCTCGACCGCACGCTCGACGTCCGCGCGCGAGTGCGCCGCCGAGAGCTGGACGCGGATGCGCGCCTCACCGCGCGGCACGACCGGGAAACTGAAGGCGACGACGTAGACGCCGTCGGCGAGCATGCGCTCGGCGATGCGCCCCGCGAGCGCCGCGTCGCCGAACATGACCGGGACGATCGGGTGCTCGCCCGGGAGCAGCTCGAACCCCTCGGCCGTCATGCGCTCGCGGAAGTGCGCCGCGTTCGCCACGAGCCGCTCGCGCAGCTCGTCCGAACCCTCGACGATGTCGAGCGCCGCGAGCGTGCCCGCGACGACGGCCGGCGCGATCGTGTTCGAGAACAGGTAGGGCCGGGCCTTCTGACGCAGCACCTCGACGACCTCGCGCGGACCTGAGACGAAACCGCCCGAGGCCCCGCCGAGCGCCTTGCCGAAGGTGCTCGTGACGATGTCGACACGGTCGGCGACCCCGAGCAGCGCGGGCGTGCCGCGCCCGCCCGGGCCCATGAACCCCGTCGCGTGGGAGTCGTCGACGAGCACGAGGGCGTCGTAGCGCTCGGCGAGGTCGCAGATCTTCCGCAGGGGGGCGAGGTACCCGTCCATCGAGAACACGCCGTCGGTCACGATCACGCGGTCCCGTGCGCCTGCGGCCTCCTTGAGCTTGTCCTCGAGGTCCGCCATGTCGCGATTGGCGTAGCGCAGCCGCGCGGCCTTCGACAACCGGATCCCGTCGATGAGCGAGGCGTGGTTGAGCGCGTCGGAGATGATCGCGTCCTCAGGGCCGAACAAGGCCTCGAACACCCCGCCGTTCGCGTCGAAGCACGAGGAGAACAGGATCGTGCCCTCGGTCCCGAGGAACTCGCTCACCCGACGCTCGAGCTCGAGGTGCAGGTCCTGCGTCCCGCAGATGAACCGCACGCTCGACATCCCGAAGCCGCGCTCGTCGAGCGCGCGCCGCGCTGCGTCGACCACGCGCGGGTCGTCCGCAAGGCCGAGGTAGTTGTTCGCGCAGAAGTTGAGCACCTCGCGCCCGCCCGCAAGCACCCGGGCCGACTGCGTCGAGGCGATCTCGCGCTCGCGCTTGAGCGTCCCGGCCGCCTCGATCTGGGCGAGCTCGCCCGCAAGCCGCTCGCGCATCGTGAACACCATCAGATCTCCGTCCAGTCCAGGACGACCTTGCCGCCCGTCGCCTCCCGAGCCGCCGCGAAGCCCCGCGCCCACTCCCGCGCGGGCAGGCGGTCGGTGATGATCGTCTCGAGCGCGCCGCGCAGCGCGGGTGTCTCGAGCATCGCGCTCATCGCGTTCCACGTCTCGAACATCTCCCGGCCGTACACGCCACGGATCGTGAGCATGTGCGTGACGACCTTGTCCCAGTCGATGTCGATCGGCTCGGTCGGCAGGCCGAGCAGCGCGACGCGGCCCCCGTGCGTGAGGTTGTCGATCATCTCGGGCAGGGCGCTCGGGTGGCCGGACATCTCGAGCCCGACGTCGAAGCCCTCCTTGAGGCCGAGCGAGCGCTGCACCTCGCGCACGCGCGTCGTGCGCACGTCGACCGCGAGGTCGACCCCGATCTTCTCGGCGAGCGCGAGCCGCGAGGGGGCGACGTCCGTGATGACGACCCGCCGCGCGCCGACGTGCCGCGCGACCGCCGCAGCCATGAGGCCGATCGGGCCCGCGCCCGTGATGAGCACGTCCTCCCCGACGAGGGGGAACTGCAGCGCGGTGTGCACCGCATTGCCGAAAGGGTCGAAGATCGCCGCGACGTCGAGGTCGGTCCCCGGTGCGTGCACCCACACGTTCGACTCGGGCACGACGAGGAGCTCGGCGAACGCACCGTCGCGGTCGACCCCGATGCTGCGCGTACGGATACACATGTGGCGCCGACCCGCGCGGCAGTTGCGGCACAGCCCGCACACGACGTGCCCCTCGACCGAGACGGTCGCACCGAGCGCGGTGTCCTCGACCCCCTCGCCGAGCGCGACGACCTCGCCGACCACCTCGTGACCCGGCACGAGCGGGGGCCGCACGTGCTCGGCGGCCCACGGGTCCCACGCCTCGATGTGCAGGTCGGTCCCGCAGATGCCCGTGCGCAGCACCCGCACGAGGACCTCGCCGGGACCCGGGCTCGGGTCGGGCAGCTCGACGAGCTCGAGACCGGGCCCTGGGCGGGACTTGGACAGTGCCTTCATCGAGCGCCTCTCCTCTCGCGCCCGGTCACGGGTCGCGCTCCCGGGCGTCCAGCTGCGGTACCCGCAGCGTACCGACCCCCCGTCGCCCCCACCCCCGGACCGCCCGGCCCCGCCCGTCGCCCCGCGAACCCCGCACGCTGAGCGGTTCCTGACGCCAGACGTCAGGAACCGCTCACCGTGTGCCAGGCGGTCGAGCTGCCCCGCGCGCGGTCGGCGTCGTGAGTGGTTTCTGATCCCAGGGGTCAGGAACCGCTCAGGATCGGGCAGGTGGGTGAGCACGGGCGGGCAGGGTCGCGGTACCCGCAGGAGCGCAGGGCGTGCAGCACCTGGGCAGCGGTGCGGCACGGGGTCATGGCGACGTGCGACCAGCGGTAGCGCAGGGTGATCTCCCCGCGCTCAAGCAGGACCGCGTTGTCGCGCCACGTGTCCTGGTCGGTGCGGCCACCCGGGTGGGCGAGTCGGCCGTCGAGCTCGATGCGGGTCCTCAGGCCCGGGTAGATCGCATCGGCGCGGATCGCCCGCCCGCCGACGATCTGACGGACCTGGGTCTGGGACCTCGGCAGGCCGTGCGCGCGCTCGACGTCGCGGTGGTAGCGGTGCTCGAGCGGAGACTCGATCGTCGCGTCCTGCGCCCCGAGGATCTCCTCGACCAGCCCGCGGTGCCGCAGCCGGGAGCGCAGCGCTGCATACGCGAGGATCTCGTGCGGGCTGGCCCCAGCGCGCACACCTTGCGTGAGGAACCCGACCGCGGCGTCGGCGTCGCGCGCGCTTGCGAGCAGGTCGAGCACGGTCTCGGCCGGATGGGTGCGGGGGAGACCGCTGCGGAGCACGAACGGCATCGTCGCCCGACGGAAGACCTTGACCCCAGAGGCCTGCGGCGGTGTCCGGTCGACCGGCACCGAGATCTCGATCCGCTGCGGCGCCGAGGCCACGATGCGCTGCACGAACCCCGCTGACCGGTGCGAGAGCGCGGCGCCTGGCCCGGCCATGAGCAGGGCGGCGCTCGCGCGGGTGCGCCAGTCGACCGGGCCCGAGTGCAGGACGTAGACGCCCTGGTGGAGCCGCTGCCACCGACCTGCCCGGGCGCGGCGGCTCATCGTCGCGTGATCGAAGCCCCAGTCGATCAGCTGGGCAGCGGTCGCGACGCCGAGCTGCCTGTCGAGCAGCTGTCTCTGGTCCCCCGTGAGCCCGATCATCCCCGCATCGTGCTCCACCCGTGCGCCGACCCGGGCGGCCACCCACGCGCCCCTGTGGACGACCCCCGCCCGAGTGGCGGCAAGAGTGAGTGCTTCCTGACGCTCAGTGTCAGGAAGCGCACACTCAGGCTCAAACGCGGAGCGCCCAGGGTGCAGGGGCGCTCCGCGCCGCGGTGCGGGGTGGGCGGTCCGGGTCAGGACTCGGTGAGCTTGGCGACGAGGTGGTCGGGCACGGGCTCGTAGTGCGAGAACTCGGTGTCGAACTCCCCGTGACCGCCCGTGATCGAGCGCAGGTCGGCGACGTA
>JAJUHG010000155.1 GCA_029267995.1 Micrococcales bacterium | reverse complement strand
GTGATCGTGCTGACCCCGCTCGCGGCCTTCGAGGCGGCCTCGGCGCTGCCCGCCGCCGCGGTCCAGGTCGAGCGCTCCCGCGCCGCGGCGCGCCGCATCCTCGCGCTCCTCGACGACGCCGGTGCGCAAACCACCCAGACCTCGGGCACGATGCAGGGCGCACGCCCCCACGCTCGCCCGGCCACGACCGGGGAACCCGCCGCAGGCCCGGTCCTGCTCGCGCGCTCGCTCGACTGCGGGTGGTCCTCACGCCCGCCCGCGCTCACGGGTCTTGATCTCGAGGTCAGTCCCGGGCGCTCGGTCGCGATCGTCGGTGCGAGCGGGGTCGGCAAGACGACGGCCCTGCTCACGCTCGCGGGGCTGCTTCCTCCGCGCGCAGGGTCCGTGACCCTCGACGGGCAGGACCTCGCCGCGATCGACGCGACGCACCGCGCGGCAGCGGTCTCGGTCACGACCGAGGACGCCCACGTGTTCGGCACGACCGTCCTGGAGAACCTGCGCGTCGCACGCGGCGACCTCGATGCGCCGTCTGCGAGGGCCGCTCTCGAACACGCGGGGCTCGGTGCATGGCTCGAGGCTCTCCCCGACGGGCTCGACACCGTGCTCGGGGCGGACGGGCGCACCGTCTCGGGTGGGGAGCGCCGTCGTCTGCTGCTCGCTCGCGCCCTCGTGTCCCCCGCGCGGATCCTGCTGCTCGACGAGCCCGCCGAGCACCTCGACGCCGAGCACGCCGACGCGCTCATGACCACGCTGCTGCGCGACCCGCGCGACCTCGCCGGCGCCCCGCGCGGCGTCGTCGTCGCGACCCACCGCCTCGCACCCCTCGCGGCGGCGCACGAGGTGCTCGTGCTGCGCGAGGGGCGCGTCGCGGCGCGCGGCACGCACGCAGAGCTCCTCGCCGATCCCGGCTACCGTGAAGCCGTGGACCGCGAGAGAGCCGACGACGCCCGATGACCGAGGCACCCCGGGCCGGGACCTTCGAGCTGCTGCGCGCCGTGCTCTCGCTCGGCGCCGACCTCGACCTGTCGAGCGTCCTGCAACGCTTCGTCCAGGTCTCGGCGCAGCTGACCAACGCGCGCTACGCCGCGATCAACGTGCTCGACGCCTCGGGTGCCTCGACGACCTTCGTGCAGTACGGCGTGCCCGAGACGGCCGCCGCGCGCCTCGCGAACTCCCCGCACGCGATCGGCGTGCTCGGCGCGATCCCCGACTACGGGGTCCTGCGGCTGCGTGACCTGCGCGAGCACCCCGCGTTCCAGGGCTACCCCGCGGGGCACCCCGACATGGGGTCCTTCCTCGGCACGGCCGTGCGCGTGCACGAGGAGATCTTCGGGTACCTCTACCTCGCCGACAAGCAGCCGGAGTTCGAGGACGCCGACGTCGACGTCGTGCTCGCCCTCGCCGCCGCAGCCGCGGTCGCGATCCAGAACGCCCAGCTCTACGCCGACGCGCGCGCCCGGGAGAACTGGTTGCGCGCGGGCCAGGAGATCACGACGCTCCTGCTCTCGGGCGCGGAGGAGGACGAGGCGCTCGAGCGGATCGCGGTGCACGCGCGCGAGATCGCCGAGGCCGACTCCGCGGTGCTCATCCTGCCCGGGATGGGCGGCGAGCTCGTCATGGAGATCGTCGACGGTGACGGCAAGGACGCGCTGCTCGGCACGGTCATGCCCCGTGACGGGCGCGCGTGGCGCACGATGCGGGGAGGGGCCGGTGAGCTCGTCGAGTCGCTCTACGCCCACCGTCAGGTGCGCCTGCAGCCCATGCGCCAGTTCGGGCCCGCGCTGTACGCGCCCATGACGGCCGAGGGGCACGCGATGGGCGTGCTCGTCCTGCTGCGCAACATCGGGCGCGCACCGTTCGGCCCGCACGACCTGCTCACGGCCCGTTCCTTCGCGGCGCAGGCCGCGCTCGCGCTGCGCCTCGCGGAGGCGCGCCACGTGCGCGACGCCGAGGCCCTGCTCGACGAGCGCGAACGCATCGCGCGCGACCTGCACGACCTCGCCGTCCAGCAGCTCTTCGCGACGGGCATGCAGCTCGAGTCCTTGCGCCGCAAGGCCGCGCGCGGCGGCGTCTCACCGGTCGAGCTCGAGGAGATCCTGCACGACGCGCTCGACAACGTCGACGCCTCGGTGCGTCAGATCCGCTCGATCGTGCACGCGCTCAAGGACCCCGACGCGGCCTCGGGCCTCGTCGAGCGGCTGCGCCGTGAGGCCTCGCTGTCCCGTGCGGGTCTCGGCTTCGCCCCGACCTTCGTCGTGACCCTCGACGGCAAGGACGTCGGCGCGCAGATCACCGACGACGACGGCATCGACGCGCGCGTGCGCGGGGGTCTCGCCGACGACGTCGTCGCGGTCGTGCGCGAGGGGCTCGCGAACGCCGCGCGTCACGCCCAGGCGTCCTCGGTCGCGGTGCGGGTGAGCGTCGAGGGCGAACGCTCGGACGTCCCGCTCGAGTCGGGCGAGGAGTGGCCCGGCTCGGTGCTCGTCGAGGTCGAGGACGACGGCGTCGGTCTCGACCCCGAGCGCACGCGCACCTCGGGGACCGACAACCTCGCCGAGCGTGCCCGCCAGCACCGCGGGACGTTCTCGCTCACCGACGCCCCCTCGGGGCGCGGGACGCTCCTGCGCTGGCACGCCCCGCTCGTCTGAGCTGCCGGCCGCGCGGGCCCCTCAGCGGGGCCGCACGGGCCCGTCAGCCGTTGCGCCAGCCGGAGTTCTTGCGCGCCGCGACCCACGCCGCGACCTGCGTACGGCGCTGGAGGCCCATCTTCGCGAGCAGCGAGGTGATGTGGTTCTTCACGGTCTTCTCCGCGACCCCGAGCCGCTCGCCGATCTCACGGTTGCTCAGTCCCTCACCGATCAGCTCGAGGACCTTGTTCTCGCTCGGGGTGAGGCGCTCGGTCGGGTCGTCGCTCGCGGCCTTGTGCCGGGTCACGGTGCGCTCGTCGAGCAGCGTGCGCCCCGCGGCGACCGCGCGCACGACGTCGGCGATCTCGGCCCCCCGCACCGACTTGAGCAGGTACGCGGCCGCACCGACCTCGAGCGCCTCGGCGAGCGCGTCGTCGTCGTCGAAGCTCGTCAGGACGATCGAGCGCGACTCGGGCAGCGACTCGCGCAGTCGCGACATGATGTCGATCCCCGTGCCGTCGGGCAGCTGGAGGTCGACGAGGAGCACCTGGGGGCGCACGAGCTCGGCCCGGCGCACCCCCTCGGCGACGGACGCCGCCTCGGCGACGACCGTCATCCCGTCGGATCTCTCGACCACCTCGGCGATGCCGCGGCGCACGACCTCGTGGTCGTCGATGATCATGACCGAGATGGGCGGTCGGTCCTTCGGGGTCGCAGTCGTGGGGGCCACCCGGTCATGGTAGCCAGCCACGGGGTCAAAGCTGGCCGTGAACCGCCACAATGGGCCGATGGTCACGAAGGTCCTGGTGCCCCGCACCGTTCCCGGAGAGCTCCCCGAGCTGCCCGGGTTCGAGATCGCCCGCTACCCCTCGCGCGGCCCCGTGCCGAGCGAGCACCGGGACGCCGAGGCGCTCCTCGTATGGGGGTCACGCGGCGAGGCCCTGCGCGAGATCGTCGCCTCGCTCGACCGGCTGCGCTGGGTCCAGACGCTCGCCGCGGGGCCCGACGCCGTGCTCGACGCGGGACTTGCCGACGACGTCCTCGTGACCTCGGGGCGAGGTCTGCACGACGGGCCGGTCGCCGAGCACGCCCTCGCGCTCACGCTCGCCGCGATGCGCCGCCTCGACCGCACGCTCGGCGCGCAGGCGGCGCGCTCGTGGCAGCCACGGCTCGGCCGCGAGAGCGACCCCGAGAACCCGCGCACCGACCCCTTCACGCTCGACGGTGCCCACGTGCTGATCTGGGGCTTCGGCTCGATCGCGAGCCGCCTCGCGCCGCTCTACGCCGCGCTCGGGGCCGAGGTCACCGGCGTGGCGACCACCGCCGGGGAACGGCACGGGTTCCGCGTCGTCGCCCGCGAGGACATCCAGACCGAGCTGGGGCGCACGGACGTGCTCGTGATGATCCTGCCCTCGCTCCCGGCGACCCACCACGCCCTCGACGCCCGCCTCCTTGCGCTGCTGCCACCGCACGCGTGGCTCGTCAACGTCGGGCGCGGCTCGACGGTCGACGAGGCGGCGCTCGACGACGCGCTGCGGGCTGGGCGGCTCGCCGGCGCAGCGCTCGACGTGGTCGAGACCGAGCCTCTGCCCGCCAGTTCCCCGCTGTGGACCGCGCCGAACGTGATCCTCACCCCGCACGTCGCGGGCAACCGCCCGCTCGGCTGGCAGGCGCTCTTCGTGGAGAACTGCCGCCGCTTCCGCGCGGGCGAGCCGCTGCGCAACCTCGTCGAGCGCTGACCGGCGGGCTCCACGGCGCCCTCGGGCACCCGAGCCCGCGACATGGGCTCGTGTCAGTCGCGTGCGAGCGACTCGAGGTGCTCGCGGAGCTCGACGGCCGCTGCAGGACGCGCCCGCTCGACGGCCGCAAGGATGCGCGCCCGGCGCACGGCCGACAGGTCCGCGAGCGCTCGTGCGAAGGCGGGGATCTCCTTGCGCCTGCGCACGAGCAGCGGGTTGAGCAGGCTCGGCACGTCGCGCCAGCGCGTGCCGTGACCGAGCTCCATGATCGCGAGCACACGCTCGAAGTTGCTCGCGAAGTCCCGTTCGTCGAGCCAGGCCACGTCCACGCGCCCCGTGTCGCGGAAGGCGAGCGCGGCCGCGCGCCAGTCCTCGGGCCAGTCCTGGGGGATCGGGTCGGTGCCCGATGGGGGAAGCCCGCCCCCGAGCGCGACCACGAGCGCCTCGAAGGCCTCGTCCTCGCGCGCCCACTCCTGTGCGGCGGCGCGCACCGTCGCCCGCTGCGCCTCGTCCCAGTGCCCAGCGGCCTCGACGAGGCGCTGCGACCCGCCCTCGGACCACAGGAGCCTCGCGAGGGCCTCGCCCATGCTGTCGTGGACCCCACGCTGGAAGAGCCACACGGGCAGCTCGGTCACGATCGCGCGCACGAGCACCTCGGGCTCGAAGGCCGCGAGGGCCCGGTACGTGGCCTGGTAGATCCCGTAGTCGTCGATCGGGTGCAAGGACCACAGGACGGCGCGCGCAACAGCCTCGTCGGTCCGCGCGGACTCGTCCGTCTCGATCCCGCCGAGCAGCTCGAGGTAGCGCTCGACGCGGGCCTTCTCGGCCGTCTCGCCCTCGGCGTCGAGCGGCGGGTCGTCGTCCTGGTGGATCGACCCGCCGAGCCGCTCGAGCTCGGCGAGAGTCTCGGCGTCCCACCCGGTCACGACGTCCTCCTGCGGCGTGGGCGAGGCTGGCACACGGGGCACGAGAACGACGAACGGTTCATGAAGGTCTCGCGCACGACGGGCGTCGCGCAGCGCTCGCACGGCTGCCCCTCGCGCCCGTAGACCGCGAGCGAGCGCGAGAAGTACCCCGAGGCGCCGTCGACGTCGACGTAGAGCGCGTCGAAGCTCGTCCCGCCCGCGCGCACGGCGTCCTGCATCACGTCGGCCGCCGCATCGAGCACGGCCTCGACCTGACCGCGGCGCAGCCCGTCGGTCGGCCGGTCGAAGTGCAGCCCGGCGCGCCACAGCGCCTCGTCGGCGTAGATGTTCCCGATCCCGGACACGAGCGTCTGGTCGAGCAGCGCCCGCTTGATCCCGGTCCGACGCCGGCGCACCGCCACCACCAGGGCCGCCCGGTCCGCCGCCGGGTCGAGCAGGTCGCGCGCGATGTGGGCGACCGGGCCGGGGACGACGGCGTGCGCGCTCCCCCGCCCGCCGGGCGCGCCGTCCGGCGTCGGCACCAGGTCCGGCACGGAGCGGTGCCCGAACGTGCGCTGGTCG
>JAJUHG010000154.1 GCA_029267995.1 Micrococcales bacterium | reverse complement strand
GTCATGCGCGAGTCGCCCTCGACCGAGACCGTCTCGATCGGGCTCTCGGGGACGTTCGCCATCATCTCCGCGAAGGTGTCCTCGACCTCGGACGCGCGGTAGATCCACGTCCCCTCGAGGCACGCCGCGTCGCCCGCAGCGGGGGCGGGGTCGTCGCCGTCCGGGGCGTCGTCGTCGGCGGGCGGCTCGGGCGTCGTCTCGTCCTGGGGCGCGGTGTCCTCGGGTGTGCTGCTCTCGGGCGCGGGGGCCGTCTCGGACGGCGACGCGGTCTGGGTGCTCCCCGAGCCGCTGCACGCCGCGAGGGCGAGCACGAGCGCACCGCCGGCAAGGATCAGTCGTGGGGTTCTCATGGGGCCCATCGTGGCAGGGCGGCGCGCAGATCCCGAGCCGCACGGCGGGTGAAGTGCGCGGGGCACGAGCTGGGCACGGGGTGTGGAGCGTGCGTGAACGTCCCGGCGTGATGGGCGTTTCATCCCCTACGGTGTTCCGCGTGAGTCGCACCGAGGTCACCCCGACGAGCCGTCCCGCCCGCGCGGCCGTCGCGTCGCGCACCGGCATCGCGCTCGGGGTGCTCACCGCGGTCCTCGCGGGGGCTGGGGTGTGGTTCACGTGGCGCGTGTTCGTCGCGACCGTCGAGGGGCAGCGCGTCGACCAGGCCGCGATGGACGGGGCGCAGTTCGGACGCACGCGCCTGTGGCAGATCGCCGAGCCGGTGCTCGAGGTCGTGTCGATCCCCGCGCTCGGGCTCGTGCTCGTCGCCGCGATGACGCTCGCGGTGCTGCGCCGGCGTTGGATGCTCGCGCTGCAGATCGCGGTGCTCGTGGTCGGGGCGAACCTGTCGACCCAGCTGCTCAAGTACCTTGTGCTCGACCGGCCCGACCTCGGCGTGACCTACCACCTGCCCAACGCCCTGCCGAGCGGTCACACGACGGCCGCCGCGTCGGTCGCGGTCGCGGCGATCCTCGTCGTGCCGCCACGCGTGCGCCCCTACGCGACCGTGGTCGGCGCCGCGTACGCGGGGCTCACGGGCGTGTCGACCCTCATCGGGCAGTGGCACCGGCCGAGCGACGTCGTCGCGGGGCTGCTCGTCGTCCTCGCGTGGTGCGGCGTCGCGACTGCGCTGTCGGCCCTCGGACGGCGCAGCGAGGCACGCGTGCGCGACGGCGCGGGCGAGCCGGCGCGCCGCTTCCCGACGCCCACGCTCGTGGTCGTGGTCGCGGGGTACCTCGTGACGCTGCTCGCGGGCGCCGCGGCGTGGAGCGCGATGGTCGAGACGCGCAACGCCGGTTCGCTCGACGGGCGCACCGAGCTGCTCACCGCATACGTGGGCGGTGCGCTCGGCGTCCTCGCGACCACGGGCTTCGGGTTCGCGACCGTGCTCGTGCTGCGCGTGCTCGCCCGGCCGCGCGGGTAGCGGGAGGCCACGCGAGCGGGGGTCCCGGGCGGCCTGTGGTCCCCGCACGGCGAGGGCGCGGTGCGCGGTCCCGCAGAATGTCGGCGTAGTCTCACGTGCGTCCCCGCGCCTCGTCGGGGACCTCGAGCGTTGGAAAGCAGGTCTGCATGTCTCGCAAGCTCGTCATCGTGGAGTCGCCCGCCAAGGCGCGCACGATCGCCAGCTACCTCGGCCCCGAGTACGAGGTCGAGGCGAGCATCGGGCACATCCGTGACCTGCCCACCCCGTCCGAGCTGCCCGCCGAGATGAAGAAGGGCCCCTTCGGCAAGTTCGCGGTCGACGTCGAGGACGGCTTCACCCCGTACTACGTGGTCGACGCGGACAAGAAGAAGAAGGTCGCCGAGCTGCGCAAGCTGCTCAAGGAGTCCGACGAGCTCTTCCTCGCCACTGATGAGGACCGCGAGGGAGAGGCGATCGCGTGGCACCTGCACGAGGTGCTCCAGCCCAAGGTCCCCGTCAAGCGCATGGTGTTCCACGAGATCACCCGCGAGGCGATCGAGCGTGCGCTCGCCGAGCCGCGCGACATCGACCACCGGCTCGTCGACGCCCAGGAGACCCGCCGCATCCTCGACCGGCTGTACGGCTACGAGGTCTCACCCGTGCTGTGGCGCAAGATCGGCCCGGGCCTCTCGGCAGGGCGCGTCCAGTCGGTCGCGACACGCATGGTGGTCGAGCGCGAGCGCGAGCGGATCGCCTTCGTCGCGGCGTCCTACTGGGACGTCACGGGCACCTTCCGGGTCGCCGACGACGGCGAGCCCGCCTTCGACGCGCGCCTCGTCACCTTCGGGGGGCGCCGGGTCGCGACCGGGCGTGACTTCACCGACCGCGGCGAGCTGCGCGGCAGCGCGGTCGCGCTCGACGAGACCGCGGCGAGCACCCTCGCGCGGGTCCTCGAGGACGCCGAGTTCCGGGTCGCCTCGCTCGAGACCAAGCCGTACACGCGCCGCCCCGCGGCCCCGTTCACGACCTCGACCCTCCAGCAGGAGGCCTCGCGCAAGCTGCGCATGAGCTCGCGGCAGACGATGCGCACCGCGCAGTCGCTGTACGAGAACGGCTACATCACCTACATGCGCACCGACTCGACCGCGCTGAGCCAGCAGGCGATCAGCGCGGCGCGCCGCCAGGCCGCCGAGCTGTACGGTGCCGAGTCGGTCCCCGAGAAGCCGCGCGTCTACGCCTCGAAGGCCAAGGGCGCGCAGGAGGCGCACGAGGCGATCCGCCCCGCGGGCGACTCCTTCCGCACCCCCCAGCAGGTCGCGGGCGAGCTCTCGGGCGACCAGCTCAAGCTCTACGACCTCATCTGGAAGCGCACCGTCGCCTCGCAGATGGCCGACGCGCGCGGCTCGACCGCGACCGTGCGCGTCGCGGCGCAGGCCCGTGCGGAGGGTGGGCTCGACGCCGTCGTCGGGCAGGACGCCGTCGTCGACGGGACCGTCGAGGCCGTGTTCTCCGCCTCGGGCACGCAGATCACCTTCCGCGGCGTCCTCGCCGCGTACGAGGAGGGACGCGACGTCGAGCGGTACGACGACGACGGCCGTCCCGCGGGCAAGGGTGGCAGGCCCGAGGTACGCCTGCCGCGCATGGCCGAGGGTGACGTGCTCATCGCGAGCGACCTCGCCGCGGACGGGCACGAGACCTCCCCGCCGCCGCGCTACACCGAGGCGAGCCTCGTCAAGGCGCTCGAGGAGCGGGGGATCGGCCGGCCCTCGACCTACGCCGCGACGATCTCGGTGATCCAGGACCGCGGGTACGTGACCTCGCGCGGTCAGGCGCTCGTGCCGAGCTGGCTCGCGTTCGCCGTCGTGCGCCTGCTCGAGGAGAACTTCGACTGGCTCGTCGACTATGACTTCACCGCCGAGATGGAGGAGGACCTCGACGAGATCGCCGCGGGCAAGCGCGACCGGGTCGCGTGGCTCGAGCGGTTCTACTTCGGGGACGGCTCGGGCGAGGTCGACGGTCAGGGGCTGCGCGACCTCGTCGCGAACCTCGGTGACATCGACGCCCGGGACATCAACTCGGTGCCGATCGGCGAGGGGATCACGCTGCGCGTGGGCCGCTACGGGCCCTACCTCGAGATGCCCGACGGGGAGGGTGGCACGAAGCGCGCCTCGGTGCCCGAGGACCTCGCGCCCGACGAGCTCACGGTCGACAAGGCCAAGGAGCTGTTCACGACGCACGGCGACGGCGACATCGAGCTCGGCGTGCACCCCGAGACGGGTCACCCGATCGTCGCGCGCTCGGGACGGTACGGGCCGTACGTGACCGAGGTGCTGCCCGAGCCCGAGATCGACGAGTCGCTCAGCGCTGCGGCCAAGAAGAAGGCCCTTGCGGCCCGGCCCAAGCCGCGCACCGCCTCGCTGCTCAAGTCGATGACGCTCGAGACCGTGACGCTCGAGGACGCCCTCAAGCTGCTCTCGCTGCCACGCGTCGTGGGCGTCGACCCTGCGACGGGCGAGGAGATCACGGCGCAGAACGGGCGGTACGGGCCTTACCTCAAGAAGGGCACCGACTCTCGGTCCCTGCCCGACGAGGAGTCGATGTTCACCATCACCCTCGAGGAGGCCCTCGCGCTGTACGCCCAGCCCAAGCGGGGCCGGGGCCAGACGGCGGCGCCGCCGCTGCGCGAGCTCGGCGAGGACCCGACCTCGGGCAAGCCGATCGTCATCAAGGACGGCCGTTTCGGCGCCTACGTCACCGACGGCGAGACCAACCGCACCCTGCCGCGGGACCTCACGGTCGAGTCGATCACCTTCGACCAGGCCGTCCAGCTGCTCGCGGACAAGCGTGCGCAGGGGCCCAAGAAGCGCACTGCGCGCAAGTCGACCGCGAAGAAGACGACCGCCAAGAAGACCACCGCGAAGAAGACCACCGCGAAGAAGGCGACCAAGAAGCAGTCCTGAGGACGAACCGGGACCCGGTGCGGCTAACGTGTGCGCATGAGCCTCGCTGAAGACCCTCGTTCTGCCCCGTCGATCCGCTGGGGGATCCTCGGTCCCGGTGGGATCGCGAACACCTTCGCCGACGCCGTCCACGGCTACACCCGCTCGCGGGTGGTCGCGGTCGGCTCGCGCGACCGCACGCGCGCCGAGCGCTTCGCGACCAAGCACGGCGTCCCCACGACCCACGAGGGGTACGAACGCCTCGTCGCGGACGAGCAGGTCGACGCGGTCTACGTCGCGAGCCCGCACTCCGAGCACCTCGAGCACGCGCTGCTCGCGATCGAGGCTGGCAAGCACGTGCTTGTCGAGAAGGCGTTCACGCGCAACGCGGCCGAGGCCCAGCAGCTGGTCGACGCCGCCCGCGCGAAGGGCGTGTTCTGCATGGAGGCCATGTGGACGCGGTTCCTGCCGCATGTCGTGGCCCTGCGCGGGGTCATCGAGCGCGGGGAGATCGGTGAGGTCCTGCTGCTCGAGGCCGACCACGGGCAGAGGTTCGACTTCGGCCCCGAGCACCGCCTCCTCAACCCGCACCTCGCGGGCGGCGCGCTCCTCGACCTGGGCGTGTACCCCGTGTCCTTCGCGCACGACCTGCTCGGCGTGCCGACCGCGGTGCACGCCAGCGGCCGGCTCACCGAGACGGGGGTCGACGGCCAGGTCGCGATGTCGCTCGAGTTCGCGGGCCGCGCGCAGGCGCTGCTGAGCACGACGCAGTGGGCGAAGACGCCGACCACGGCGCACATCTCGGGCACCGAGGGGCGCATCGAGGTCGCGGGCGACTTCTACCGGCCCACCTCGTTCCGCGTCGTGCGCCGCGACGGCACCGAGTGGACCTTCGACCGGCCCGTCGACGGCGGTTTCCAGTTCCAGGCTGCCGAGGTCGCCCGTCGCATCGCCGAGGGCGCGACCGAGAGCTCGCGCATCACGCTCGAGAACTCGATCGAGGTCATGCGCACCCTCGACGAGATCCGCAGCCAGATCGGCGTCGTCTACCCGGGCGAGTAGCTGCTTGGGGGTGGTCGGCGGGGATCGGTGTCCGTCCCGACGGATAACCTGTCCCGCGTGAGCCAGTCGTCCGCCCCCGGCATCTTCATCTCCTTCGAGGGTGGCGACGGCGCGGGCAAGTCGACCCAGGTCCGCATGCTCGCGGAGTGGTTCGTGGGGCACGGGCGCGAGGTCGTGACGACCTTCGAGCCGGGCGACACCGCGCTCGGGGCGCAGCTGCGCGAGCTCGTCCAGCACGGCGAGGACCTCGACCCGCGCACCGAGGCGCTGCTCTACGCGGCCGACCGCGCGCACCACGTGACCACGGTGGTCCGTCCCGCGCTCGAGCGCGGCGCGGTCGTCATCACCGACCGCTACCTCGACTCCTCGGTCGCCTACCAGGGCTCGGGCCGGGCGCTCGGTGCGGAGGAGGTCGAGCGACTCTCGCTGTGGGCGACCGACGGGCTGCTGCCCGCGCTCACGGTTCTGCTCG
>JAJUHG010000153.1 GCA_029267995.1 Micrococcales bacterium | reverse complement strand
GGGCGAGGGCGCGGACGTCGTCGGCGTGCTGCGTGCCGCGAGCCTCGCGGCCCGTGCGGGCGCGGAGTCGACCGCAGGGCTCACGGCCGTCAAGGGGCGGGCGAGCTACCTCGGCGAGCGCAGCGTCGGGGTCGCCGACCCGGGCGCGGTCTCGAGCGCGCTCGTCGTCGAGGCCGCCTACGAGGCCGCAGCTGCGGCGATGCGCAGGGCCGCATGACGGCGCGGGTCGCGATCGTGCTGGTCGCCCACGCGAGCGCGCTCGCCCACGGGGCGCGCGAGGTCGCCGGGCAGATGGCCGCGGGCGTCGACATCGAGGCGGTCGGCGGTTTCGTCGTCGACGGCGTCGAGACGCTCGGGACCGACGTCGACGGCGTGCGCGCGGCCGTCGAGGGGCTTCTTGCTCGTGGGCGTGACGTCGTCGTCCTCGGTGACCTCGGCTCGGCCGTGATCACCGCCGAGCTCGTCGTGGACCTGCTCGAGCGGGGCGACGCGGCGCGCGTGCGCGTCGCGCACGGCCCTTTCGTCGAGGGGGCGGTCGCGGCCGGGGTCGCTGCGGCGGGGGGAGCGGGCCTCGAGGAGGTCGCCGAGGTTGTGCGGCGCGCCGCAGAGCAGTGGGACTCACCGCCCGCGGAGCAGGCCGCGCAGCCCGCAGACGGCGCGACGCGCGTGGTCCTGGGCAACACGACGGGCCTGCACGCGCGGCCCGCGGCGGTCCTCGCGACGCTCGTCGCGGGGCTCGACGCCGAGGTGCTCGTCAACGGCGCCCCCGCGGACTCGATCTTCGAGCTCATGAAGCTCGGGATCGCGGGTGGTGAGGAGATCGAGCTGCGGGTCACGGGCGAGCGCGCGGACGAGGCGAGGGCCACGGTCACGGCAGCGATCGAGAGCGGGCTCGGCGAGCGCTGACGAAGGGCCGTGACCGACCTCACGCAACCGAGGACTCCCAGAACTTTGCACGGAGTGTAAAGTTGCACGACGTGCAAGAAGTGACCGAGGTCGTGGCAGAGCCCGGGCTGCGCGAGCGCAAGAAGATGCGCCGCCGGCTCGAGCTCATCGACGCCGCGCACCGGCTCGTGGCCGATCGCGGTTACGAGCACGTCACGGTCGAGGACATCGCGGCCGCGGCGGGCGTGGCGACGCGCACGTTCTTCAACTACTTCGACGCGAAGGACGACGCGATCGTCCCCGCGGACGTCGCCTCGGCGGAGGGCCCGACCCTCGAGTTCGCCCGGGGTGGCCCGACGGGCGAGGCCGCCGCGGACCTCGAGCTGCTCATGCGCAAGGCCCTCGAGGCCTGGCACGCGCAGTCGGACCGCATCCGCACCGCGGCCCGGCTCGCCGCGGAGCACCCGCACCTGCTCGCGCGCTGGGTCGCGAACCTCGAGCGGTACCGCATCGCCGTGACGGACCTGTTCGCCCGGCGCGCGGGGCGCACCGAGCCGAGCACGGACGACGTCGTCGACGCCCTCGCATTCGTCGCGGTGCTGCGCGGGGCGATCCAGTGCTGGGAGGCGGACCCGGACGGGCCGCCGCCCACCGCCTACCTCGACCGGGTGCGAGCCCGGCTGCACGACCTCACGGCCGAGCCCGCCCCGTAGCCCGCCGCACGCCCTCGCGTGCTCCCTGAACCACCGGTACCACCGTGCCCGTACCACCTGGAGTCCCTGTGCCCACCACCACGCCCACGATCGGGTCCGCGCCCGTCGTCCTGACCCGACGCACCGTCTGGGTCATCTTCGGCGCCCTCCTGACGTCGATGTTCATGTCCTCGCTCTACCAGTCGGTGCTCGGCACCGCGATGCCGACGATCGTCGGCGAGCTCGACGGCGTCGAGCACCAGGGCTGGGTCATGACGATCTACATCCTCGCGGTCGCGATCGTCATGCCGATCTACGGCAAGGCGGGCGACATGTGGGGACGGCGCTGGCCGTTCCTCGTCGCGATCGCGCTGTTCACGCTCGCCTCGGTCGGCGGCGCGCTCGCGACGAGCTTCCCGATGCTCGTGCTGTGGCGCGGCGTCCAGGGCCTCGGTGGCGGCGGCCTGATGATCCTGTCGCAGGCGATCATCGCCGACGTCGTCTCGGCCAAGGAGCGTGGCAAGTTCATGGGCCCGATGGGCGCCGTCTTCGGTGTCTCCTCGGTGCTCGGCCCCGTGCTCGGCGGCTGGTTCACCGAGTCGCTCTCGTGGCGCCTCGCGTTCTGGCTCGTCGTCCCGCTGGGCGTGGCGACCTTCGTGGTCGCGTGGTTCGCGCTGCGCCTGCCGAGCCATGCCTCGAACCGGCGCATGGACGTCGCGGGCACCGTGCTCATGGTCCTCGCGACGACCGGGCTCGTGCTCGCGACCTCGTGGGAGAGCTGGTCGGGCGAGCGCGGCTACGACTGGACCGACCCGCGCCTTGCTGGCCTCGTCGTGCTGACCCTCCTCGCGGCGGTCGCCTTCGTGCTCGTCGAGCGTCGGGCCCAGGAGCCGCTCCTGCCGCTGCACCTGTTCAAGAACCCGACCTTTCGCATCGCGACCGTCGTGGGCGTCGTGATCGGGGCGGGCATGTTCGCCGCGCTGTCGTTCCTGCCGACCTTCCTGCAGATGGCGACCGAGACGTCGATCACCGCCTCGGGCCTGCTCATGCTCCCGATGATGGCCGGCGTCATGCTCACCTCGATCGGCTCGGGCCTGCTGATCGCCCGCACGGGCCGCTACAAGGTCTATCCCGTGGTCGGCATGGCAGTCGTGACTCTTGGCCTCGTGGCCCTCACGCGTCTGACCGGTGACATCCCGATGCTCGTGTTCGGCGTCATGATCTTCGTCCTCGGGGCGGGCCTGGGCCTCGTGATGCAGACGGTCGTGCTCGCGGTGCAGAACGCGGTCGACCCGCACGAGATCGGCACCGCGACGAGCGCGAACAACTTCTTCCGCGAGATCGGCGCGGCGGTCGGCATCGCGCTGTTCTCGACGATCTTCACCACGCGCCTGTCCGACCGGCTCGGCGAGGTGTTCGCGGGCGCGCCCGAGGGGGCGCCGACCGGGACGAGTGGCCTGACCCCCGCGGTCGTGCACGCCCTGCCCGAGGAGGTGCGCGTGCAGGTCGTCGACGCGTTCGCGGGCTCGCTCGCCCCAGCCTTCTGGTACGTCGTCCCGGTCGTCGCGCTCGGCTTCGTGCTCACGCTCTTCCTGCGTGAGGTGCGCCTGTCGGAGACCGCGGGTCTCGTTGCGCGCGGCGAGGCCGTCGCCGCCGACGACGCCCCGAGCGGGACCCTGCCAGGCGGGGACGAGCCCGCCGACGACGTCGTCGGAGTCACCGAGGACGGCAGGTAGCCTGACGCCGTGCCGACCCCCGACCACGACGAGCTCACCGACCCGCCGCGCCGCAAGGCCCCCGCGAAGCGCCAGTTCGCCTCGACGATCCTGCTGCTCGAGGCCTTCCTCGTGCTCTTCGCGACGCTCGTGGCCTTCGGGCTGCGGGTTGCCGACCCGGCCCTCGTGTGGGCCGCGGGAGGGGTGCTCATGGTCGTGCTCGTCGTGCTCTCGCGCCTCGTCGGGCAGCCCGGGAGCTATGTCGCGGGCAGCGTCGTGCAGCTCGTCGTCCTCGCGGGGGCGCTCGTGATCCCGCAGATGATCATCCTCGGGATCGTGTTCTGCGCGATGTGGGTCGCGGCGCTGCGGCTCGGCGGGCGCATCGACCGGGAACGTGCCGCGTGGGACGCCGCGCACGGTGTGAGACCCGACCCGCGGGTCTAGCCACGGGGCCCGCGGCGCGGATGGTCCCGCGGGGCGAGTATCCTCGCTGGTCATGTCGACCGAACGCACCCTCGTCCTCGTCAAGCCCGACGGCGTCAGGCGCGGCCTGAGCGGGGAGATCCTGCGCCGCATCGAGGCGAAGGGCTACCGCCTCGTCGCGCTCGACCTGCGCACGCCGGACACCGCGCTCCTCGCGGCGCACTACGCCGAGCACGAGGGCAAGCCCTTCTTCACCCCGCTCCTGGAGTTCATGAGCTCGGGTCCCGTCCTCGCGGCGATCGTCGAGGGTGAGCGGGTGATCGAGGGCTTCAGGTCCCTCGCGGGCGCGACCGACCCGACGACGGCGGCCCCTGGCACGATCCGGGGCGACCTCGGCCGGGACTGGGGGACCGCGGTCGTGCAGAACCTCGTGCACGGCTCGGACTCCCCGGAGTCGGCGGCCCGGGAGATCGCGCTCTGGTTCCCGCACTGACCCGCGGCCTGCGCACCTGCCGTCCTGCGGCGCGCCTTGGCCCTAGGCTTCCGCTGTGCACCTGAAGACCCTGACCCTGCGCGGGTTCAAGTCGTTCGCCTCGGCGACGACCTTGCACTTCGAGCCGGGTGTCACGGCCGTCGTGGGACCCAACGGCTCGGGCAAGTCGAACGTCGTCGACGCGCTCGCGTGGGTCATGGGCGAGCAGGGCGCGAAGTCGCTGCGCGGCGGGAAGATGGAGGACGTCATCTTCGCGGGCACCGCGGGCCGCGCGCCGCTCGGGCGCGCCGAGGTGTCCCTCACGATCGACAACACCGACGGCGCCCTGCCGATCGAGTACACCGAGGTCACGATCTCGCGCACGCTGTTCCGCAGCGGCGGGAGCGAGTACGCGATCAACGGTCAGGCCTGCCGGCTCCTGGACATCCAGGACCTGCTGTCGGACTCGGGGCTCGGCCGTGAGATGCACGTCATCGTCGGCCAGGGGCAGCTCGACGCGGTGCTGCGCGCGACCCCCGAGGAGCGACGCGGCTTCATCGAGGAGGCCGCGGGCATCCTCAAGCACCGCAAGCGCAAGGAGAAGGCGCTGCGCAAGCTCGAGGCGGTGCAGACCAATCTCACCCGACTGACCGACCTCACCTCGGAGATCCGTCGCCAGCTCGGTCCGCTCGGCAAGCAGGCGGAGGTCGCTCGCAAGGCCCAGGTCGTCCAGGCCGACGCGCGCGACGCGCGGGCCCGCCTGCTCGCCGACGACCTGCACCAGCTCATGACCGCGATGGCGAAGGAGACCGCGGACGAGGCCGCGGTCGTCGCCCGCCGCGACGAGGTCCAGGCCGCTCTCGACGCCGCACGGCGCGAGCTCGGCGCGCTCGAGCAGGAGGCCGCGAAGGCCGCACCCGCGCTGACCGAGGCGAGCGAGACCTGGTACCGGCTCTCGGCCGTGCGCGAGCGGCTGCGCTCGACGCAGATCCTTGCGGACGAGCGGCGTCGGCTGCTCGGCTCGGCGCAGGTCGAGCAGGCGTCCCAGCAGGACCCCGACGATCTCGAGGCGCAGGCCGAGCGGGTGCGGGCGAGCCAGGCCGAGCTCGAGAACGAGGCCGGGCAGGCGCGCTCGGCGCTCGAGGCGGCGGTCGAGCACCGGTCGGCCGCGGAGGGCGAGGCGGCCGAGGCCGAGCGGCTGCTCGCGAACGCGCTGCGGGCCGTCGCGGACCGTCGCGAGGGACTTGCCCGGCTCGCAGGTCAGGTCGCCGCGAAGCGTTCGCGCCTCGAGGCGACCGAGGCCGAGGTGGGCAGGCTGCGAGCGACCCTCGCCGAGGCCGAGCAGCGCGGAGACCGCGCCGCGCAGGACTTCGCGGCCCTCGAGACCCAGGTCGCGGGCGTCGAGGAGGGCGAGGAGGACCTCGACAAGGCCCACGAGGAGGCGAGTGAGCGGCTCGAGACCGCACGCCAGCGCATCGCCGAGCTCGAGGGCGAGCTCCAGGCGGCCGAGCGGGACCGTGCGACCCTCGCCGCGCGGATCGAGACGCTCGAGCTGAGTCTGACCCGCAAGGACGGCGCGGGCGCGCTCCTGAGCGCGAGCGCGCAGGGGACGCTCGGCTCGCTCGCGGCCCTCCTGCACGTGGCCCCGGGCAACGAGGAGGCCCTCGCTGCGGCGCTCGGGCCCGTCGCG
>JAJUHG010000152.1 GCA_029267995.1 Micrococcales bacterium | reverse complement strand
GCCTGCGCGTCGACGGCGGCGTCGTGGTCGACGAGTACCTGCGGTCCTCCGACGCGCACGTGCTCGCCGCGGGTGACGTCGCGCTCGCCCGCAACGGCGCGCTCGGGACGGCGCTGCGCGTCGAGCACTGGGACAACGCGATCCGCCAGGGCGAGCTCGCGGCGCGCACGATCCTCGGCACCGGCCAGACCTACGACTGGCTCCCGTTCTTCTTCACCGACCAGTTCGAGCTCGGGATGGAGTGCGTCGGGAGCTCGGGGCCCGACGACGACGTCGTCGTGCGCGGGGACATGGCCGCGGGGGAGTTCATCACGTTCTGGCTCGCGCAAGGGCGGGTCACGGCCGCGATGCACGTCCAGCAGTGGGGCACGATCGACACGCTGCGCGGGATCGTCGGTCGCGTCGTACCGCCCGGCCGGCTCACGGACACGCGGATCGATCTCGAGGAAATATGAGGATCCTTAACAAACTCCGGTAGCGTTCAGGACGCACAGTCCCGCGCTCCGAGAGGTGCCCCGTGCTCCCGATCGTCCCCCGGCCCGTCGAGGCGACCCTGCTCGACGGCGCGCCGAGCGTCCTGACCTCCCAGTCGCGCCTCGTGACAGGCCCCTCCGCCGAGGAGGTCGGGGCGGGCGTCCTGCTCGCGAACCTCGTCGGTGCCCTCATCGACCGGTCGATCAGCGTCGCACGCCTCGACGAGGAGCCCCCACGCCCCGGCGATCTCGTGCTGCGCCTCGACGAGTCGGCCGGCCCCCAGGGCGCGACGAGCACCGAGCGCTACACCTTCGACTCACGCGACGGCGTCGTCGAGATCGTCGCGGCGAGCGTCGACGGCCTCGTGCGAGGCATGGCCACGCTCGGCCAGCTCCTCGAGCCGGTCGTGGGCGGGTACAGCATTCCCGCGGTCCGCGTCGTCGACGCCCCGCGCTTCGCATGGCGCGGGCTGAGCCTCGACGTCGCACGACACTTCTTCGCCGTCGAGGACGTCAAGCGGGTCCTGCAGCTCATGGCGCGGCTCAAGCTCAACGTGCTCCACCTGCACCTCACGGACGACCAGGGCTGGCGCCTCGAGATCCCCTCGCGCCCCGAGCTCACCCGGCTCGGCGCGACCACGAGCGTGGGCGGCGGGCCTGGCGGGTTCTTCTCGGTCGAGGACTTCGCCGAGCTGCAGACCTTCGCCCACGCGCGCGGCATCACCGTGATCCCCGAGATCGACCTGCCCGGGCACACGAACGCCGCGCTGCACGCCTGCCCCGAGCTCAACGCGGACGGCGAGCCCAAGCCCGTCTACACCGGGATCGAGGTCGGGTTCTCCTCGCTCGACGCGTCCCTGCCCGCGACCGAGCGCTTCCTGCGCGACGTGCTCGGCGACGTCGCGGCCATGACGCGCGGCCCGTGGGTGCACCTCGGGGGCGACGAGGCGCACGACACGCCCCCCGAGGACTATGCGGCGATCGTGCGGCTCGCGGCCGAGATCCTGCGCGAGCACGGCAAGGTCCCCGTCGGGTGGCAAGAGGCCGCGGGCGTCCCGGGGACCGCGCAGGTCGTCCAGGTGTGGCACACAGGTATCCCGCTCGAGCCGCTCGCGGCCGCCGCAGCGAGCGGGGTCCAGGTCGTCATGAGCCCCGCCGAGCACGCCTACCTCGACATGAAGTACCACGAAGGTTTCCCGCTCGGTCTCGAGTGGGCCGGCTTCGTCGAGCTGCGCGACTCCTACGAGTGGGAGCCGACCGAGGTGGTCCCGGGGCTCGACCCGGACGCCGTCGTCGGCGTCGAGGCGGCCGTGTGGACCGAGACGCTCACGACCCTCGACGAGCTCACGACGATGCTCCTGCCGCGCCTGACCGCGGTCGCCGAGGCGGCCTGGAGCGCGCGTGAGCGACGCGACTGGGACTCCTACGCCGAGCGCGTGCGCGGGCTCTGGCCGCGCTGGGAGCGCCTCGGCTTCTCGTGGCACCCGAGCCCGCAGGTGGACTGGGCCGGCCGCTAGCCCGGCCGCTCACCCGGGCGCCCGGCTGCGCTGCGGCGGCTAGACCCAGCTCGGCAGCCACATGTGCAGCTGCCAGAAGCGGTACGGGACGGTCTGCGCGGTCCAGATGGGGTAGAAGAAGACCGAGACCGCGACGATCGCGAGCAGGATCAGCCCGACCCAGAAGAACCCGCGGTCGCGCCGTCGGTGGTCCGCGTCAGGGGGACCGAGGAGCTTGCCGAGCGCGTACGTGAGGGTCAGCACGACCCACGGGGCGAACACGATCGCGTAGAACGTGAAGATCGTGCGGTGCGCGTACGCGAGCCACGGGAGCCAGCCCGCGAGGTAGCCGCTCAGCACCGCGAAGGCCCGCCAGTCGCGGTGGGCGACGAGCCAGAAGATCACGAACGGGATCGCGAGCGCCGCACCCCACCACAGCAGCGGGTTGCCGAGCGAGGTCACGGCCTGGACGCACCGGTCCCAGCCGCACGTGTGCACGGGGTCGGGCAGCTCGTTCCACAGGAACGAGGTCGGGCGGAGCTGGACGACCCAGCCGAGCGGGTGCGCCTGGTAGGTGTGCTCCGAGGTGAGGTTGTTGTGGAAGGACCACATGTCGAGGTGGTACTTCCACCACGAGCGCCACGCCTCGGGCAGCCACAGCACGCCCTCGCCGGGATGCTCGGCTGCCCAGTGCCGTCCGTAGGTGTTCTCGTTGCGGAACCAGCCCGTCCAGCTCACGAGGTAGGTACCCGCGACGACCGGGATCATGACCGCGGCCGCGAGCGCACCGTCCTTGAACGTGCCCGCCGCGAACCAGCCCTCGACCCCGGCCCGGCGCCGCGCCGTGACGTCCCACACGACCGACATGACCGCGAGCACGGCGAAGAAGTACAGGCCCGACCACTTGGTGCCGACCGCGAGACCGAGCGCGATCGCCGCGACGACGCGCCACCAGCGCACCCCGAGCCCAGGACCCCACCGGGTGAGCTCGCCGAGCGTCTCGATCTGCCGCGCGCACCGCGCCGCGAGCCGTCGTCTGGCCTGCTCGCGGTCGAGCAGGAGCGCGGCGAAGGCCACGAGCACGAAGAACATCAAGGTGTTGTCGAGCAGCGCGGTGCGGGAGTGCACGATCGCCATGCCGTCGACCGCGAGGAGCAGGCCCGCGATCACCCCGAGCGTGGTCGAGGCGAACAGGCGGCGTGCCGAGCGGGCGAGGACGAGCACCGCGAGCGTGCCGAGCAGCGCGGTCGTGATCCGCCACGTCGCGGCGTGCGCGGGGTCGCCGAGGTGGAAACCGAGCGAGATGACCCACTTGCCGATCGGCGGGTGGACGACGTAGTCGCCCGTCGTGAGGAAGCCGTCGAGCTCGCCCGCCTCGAACTGCGGGTTGTACTCCTCGGGCCAGTCGGCGTCGTAGCCGACCTTGTAGTACGTGTAGCCCTGCTTGACGTAGTACGTCTCGTCGAACACGAGCTCTTGCGGGCGGCCGAGGTTGAGGAAGCGCACGTAGCCCGCGAACGCGGTCACGAGCAGGGGTCCGAGCCAGCCGAGCACGCGCGCCCGCACGGTCGCGTCGAGGCGCAGCGCGCGCTCCCCGAGCAGGCGGCGCAGCAGGTGCTCCTCGGGGGAGGGGACGTCCTCGGGCTCGAGCGCGGAGTCGATCGCCTCGGTCTGCTCCTCGGGCGCGGGCGGGAAGCTCGGCCAGATCTCGCTCGTCGCCCCGGGCTCGAGGCCCTGCGCCGACGACCGCGCCGGGGTCGCCGGGGCCATGGCAATTGCGGGGGCGGCAGGGCTTGCGAGGTCTGAGGGCCTCTCGGGGGTCACCGGGGCGTCCGCCGACGGCGCGTCCAGGGGGCTCGGGGGAGAGCTCGCCGACGGCGTCCGGGGGCCCAGGACCGACCGGCGGACCGGGGGGTGGGCGGGCTCGTCCGTCGACACGCGGTCATCGTAGGCCAGCGGCCGTGGCAGGCTGGGGCGCGTGGCTGGGCGATTCGTGCTCGCGGCGACCCCGATCGGGAACGACGCCGACGCGTCGACGAGGCTGCGCGAGCTCCTCGCGTCCGCCGACGTCGTCGCGGCCGAGGACACGCGCCGCACCCGCAAGCTCGCGGCGCGGCTCGGCGTCGAGATCACGGGTCGGCTCGTGAGTCTGCACGAGCACAACGAGTCCGAACGCCTGCCCGAGCTGCTCGAGGCGGTGCGCGGTGGTGCGCTCGTCGCGCTCGTGACCGACGCGGGGATGCCGACCGTCTCCGACCCCGGCTACCGGGTCGTGGCCGCCGCAGTCGCCGAGGGGCTCGACGTCACGTGCGCCCCCGGCCCGAGCGCGGTGCTCGCCGCGCTCGCCCTCTCGGGCCTCGCGACCGACCGCTTCTGCTTCGAGGGCTTCCCCCCGCGCAAGCCCGGTGAGCGGGCGCGCGCGCTCACGGCGCTCGCCCACGAGCCGCGCACGATGGTGTTCTTCGAGGCGCCGCACCGGCTCGCGGTCACGCTCGAGGCGATGACCGAGGCCTTCGGCCCCGACCGGCCCGCCGCGGTGTGCCGCGAGCTGACCAAGACCTACGAGGAGGTCGTGCGGGGCCCGCTCGCCGAGCTCGCCGAGTGGGCGCGCGAGGACGTGCGCGGCGAGATCGTCGTCGTCGTCGCGGGTGCCCCACCGCGCGAGGCGAGCCTCGACGCCGTCGTCGGCGAGGTCCTTGCGCGGGTCGAGGCGGGCGAACGCCTCAAGGACGCGGTGCGCGAGCTCGCTCGGTCCTCGGGGATCGGCCAGCGCGAGCTGTACGCCGCGGCCCTCGCCGCGAAGGGCTGACGCCCGCTGGGCGCGCGCGCGTGGGCGGGGGACAATGAGGGCGGAAGCATCGCACCTGGGAGGCACCGTGGAACTGACCGAGAACAGCCCTGTCCGACGCGCCCTGCTCGTCGTCGACGTGCAGCCGACCTTCTGCGAGGGCGGTGCGCTCGGCGTCGAAGGTGGCAACGCGGTCGCCGAGGCGATCGCGCGGTTCGTCGCGGAGCACCGGGGTGACTACGACCTCGTCGTGACGACCCAGGACTGGCACATCGACCCGGGCACGCACTTCAGCGAGAACCCCGACTTCGTCGACACGTGGCCCCCGCACGGCGTCGCGGGCACCCCTGAGGCCGAGCTGCACCCCGCGCTCGCGAACCTCGAGCCGGACGCCTCGGTCAAGAAGGGTGCCTACGAGGCCGCCTACTCGGGCTTCGAGGGCGTCGACCCCGAGGGCCGCTCGCTCGCCGAGATCCTCCAGCGTGCCGCGATCACCGAGGTCGACGTCGTCGGGATCGCCGAGTCGCACTGCGTCAAGGCGACCGCGCTCGACGCGATCGCGATGGGCCTCTCGGCGCGCGTCTTCACCGACCTGACCGTGCCCGTGACGCCCGAGCAGGGGGCGCAGGCGCGCGAGGAGCTCCTCGCGAAGGGGGCCCGGCTCGAGCAGGCCGTCGCGGCCTGAGGCGCGGTCCTCCCGCGGGTAGGGGGCGCGGTCCGCGTCCCGTCGACGACGGCGGTCTGGGGCCGACGACGGCGTCCTGGCGTGGCTTGGGTGTGGGGGTTGACACGGTGGGGCGAATCGGGCAATGTAGTACATACGTTCGATTCGTGAGGGGGGCAGTGTGGACGACCGGTCACAGCTCGTGCGCGCTGCCCTGACCACCGCGGGGCTCGTGCCCGGGGAGGTCGCGAACGGGGCGTCTGCGGCGCGGGCGTGGGCTGGGGTGCTCGAGGTCGTGGCCGGTGAGCTGGCCGCCGCGTGCGGGGAACCCGGTCAGTGGGCGGAGTCTGCTCGGTCGGCTGTGGTGGACGGGATCGACCGCGCCATGCGGGTGCTGGGTGCGGCCAGGGCGCCGCTGCTGGTGGCGCAGCAGGAGGCGGGGTTGTGGCGCCGCCCGGGGGTGCGTTCGTTCGAGGCGTACCGGGCGGCGAAGAACCGTGAGGACGTGGGC
>JAJUHG010000151.1 GCA_029267995.1 Micrococcales bacterium | reverse complement strand
CGGCTCGCGGATCTGGGTCGAGGGGCGGCACGACGCCGAGCTCGTCGAGAAGGTGTGGGGCGACGACCTGCGGGTCGAGGGCGTCGTCGTCGAGCTGCTCGACGGCGCGGACGACCTCGCCGCGGCCGTGCGCGACTTCGCCCCGACAGCTGACCGGCGCCTCGGGGTCCTGCTCGACCACCTCGTACCGGGTTCGAAGGAGTCGCGGATCGCGGCCGAGGCACAACGGGCCGCCCCGCCCGGGACGCTGCTCGTGCTCGGCCACCCCTTCGTCGACGTGTGGCAGGCGGTGCGACCCGCGCGGCTCGGGCTCGAGGCGTGGCCCACGATCGCGCGTGGGACCGACTGGAAGAAAGGCGTGCTGCGCGAGCTCGGTTGGCCCGCTGCGGACCACCGGGACGTCGCCGCGGCGTGGCAGCGCATCCTCGGGTCGGTGCGTTCGTTCGCCGACCTCGAGCCCGCGCTCCTCGGGCGCGTCGAGGAGCTCATCGACTTCGTGACCGCGTGAATCACCTGCTCGCTTGCTGCGGTTCACGCCCCAGGTTCGCTAGTGTGCCGTGCGACACATCGCACGGCGCCCCTCGAAGGACGCCGACCCCCAGCGCTTGGAGACACCCATGACTGACCAGCCCGCCCCCCAGGCCGGTGCCCCGCTTTCGGACGACGAGACCCGTCAGTGGGCCAGCTGGGCCCACCTCGGCGGCATCCTCGGGTTCCTGCCCTCGCTCATCATCTGGCTCATCTACAAGGACCGCAGCGCGTTCGTCGCGCAGGAGTCGAAGACGGCCCTGAACTTCCAGATCACGGTCCTGATCGGATACGTCGCCTTCTCGTTCATCGGGTTCTTCATCCCGATCGGCTTCCTGAGCTTCCTGCTCTGGATCGCCGCGGTGATCTTCTCGATCCTCGGCTTCCAGGCCGTCCAGCGCGGGCAGGCGTACAAGTACCCGTTCGCGCTCGAGCTGATCAAGTAGTCCGGTCCGAGGCGCCCGTCATCGCGAGGTGACGGGCGCCTCGCCGTCTGCAGGAGAGACATGTCCCACCACTACCCGTCCCACCAGCCGCCGCCTCGCCCACCGCTGCGCCCCGAGGACGAGCGCACGTGGTCGATCCTGCTCCACCTGAGCCCCATCGTCGGCCTCGCCCTGTGGGCGCCGCTCGTCGTGTGGCTCGTGCTGCGCGGGCGCGGGCCCTTCCTCGACCACCACGCGAAGGAGGCGCTCAACTTCCACATCACGACCGTGATCGCCTCGATCGGCGCGGGTGTGCTCGCCGCCGTGACGATGGGGATCGCGATGCCGCTGATCTTCCTCGTCCTGCTCGCGATGCTCGTCCTGGGGATCGTCGCGGCGATCGCCGCGAGCCGTGGCGAGTGGTTCCGCTACCCGCTCACGTTCCGCTTCGTGAGCTGAGCGACGCGGGGTCGCGCTCGCCGTCGGCCGGCGGCTCAGGGGGTGAGCTCTCGCACGACGGTGTCGGCGAGCAGACGACCGCGCCGGGTCAGCACGACCCGTGGGTCCGCGCGACGCACCGCGGCGCGCCCGTCGACGCGCCCGTCCGCGACGAGGCCCGCGACCGCGCCGCGGCGCGCCGGGTCGACGTCGGCGAGCGGGAGCCCCTCGGCGAGGCGCACCCCGAGCAGGACGCGCTCGAGCCGGCGCGACTCCTCGTCGAGCACCTCGCGACCTGCGGCGGGCGAGAGCCCCGCCTCGAGGCGCGCGGCGTAGGCCCGCGGGTGCTTGACGTTCCACCAGCGCACGCCGCCCACGTGGCTGTGCGCCCCGGGACCGATCCCCCACCAGTCGTGCCCGCGCCAGTACGCGAGATTGTGCTGGCACGCCTGGGCGGGGGTGCGCGCCCAGTTGCTCACCTCGTACCAGTGCAGGCCCGCGGCGGTGAGCATCTCGTCGGCGAGCTCGTACTTCGCGGCCTCGTCGTCGCCGTCGGGGGCGGGCAGCTCGCCGCGGCGCACCTGGGCGGCCATCTTCGTGCCGGGCTCGACCACGAGCGCGTACGCCGAGACATGGTCCACGCCCGTCGCGAGGGCCGCCTCGAGGCTCGTGCGCCAGTCCTCGAGCGACTCCCCGGGCGTGCCGTAGATGAGGTCGAGCGAGACCTCGAGACCCGCCGCGCGTGCCCACGCGACGACGTCGGGGATGCGCTCGGGGTCGTGCGTGCGGTCGAGCGTGCGCAGCACGTGCCCCACCGCGGACTGCATGCCGAAGGACACGCGTGTGAAGCCGCCGTCGGCGAGCTCGGCGAGCGTCGCGGGGGTCACCGAGTCTGGGTTCGCCTCCGTCGTGACCTCGGCGCCCGGGGCGATCCCCCACGTGGTGCGCAGGGCCTCGAGCATCCGCACGAGGTCGCCCGCGGGCAGGATCGTGGGCGTCCCTCCGCCGAGGAACACCGTCTGCACGGGCCGCTCGGGCAGCCCGGCGCGCTCGAGCACCCGGCCCGCGAGCGCGATCTCGCGCAGCGCCGTGTCGGCGTACGAGGCCTGGCTCGCCCCTCCGCCGAGCTCGGCCGCGGTGTAGGTGTTGAAGTCGCAGTACCCGCAGCGCACCGTGCAGAACGGCACGTGGAGGTAGACGCCCAGGTCACGCCCCGCGGCGCCGTCGACGACGCTTGCCGGCAGGGCGCCGTCGTCGGGCGGGACCTCACCCTCGGGAAGTGCTGGACTCACACCCCCCATCCTCCCACCCGTCCCCGGTCCCACCACCCTCGGCCCTGCACCCCCGCCGCCCCACGCGCGTGGAACGAGACGCCCCGCCCACCCCCTCGAGTGGAACGAAAGTGCCGTCCACCCCCCTCGGGTGGAACGAACGTGCGCCACTTCGTTCCACACGTCAGCAGGATCGTTCCGCCGAGTACGCGCCAGGGATTGACTTCGAGCACGCTCGAACTTCTAGCGTTCTGAACATGACGAACCAGGACGAAGGGCTGTCGATCGAGACGGCCGCCGAGGTGACCGGGGTGTCCCGGCACACCTTGCGCTACTACGAACGCATCGGCCTGCTGCCGCCCGTGCGGCGCGCGCCGAGCGGGCACCGACGCTACAGCGAGGACGACCTCGGCTGGGTCAGGTTCCTGACCCTGCTGCGCCGCACGGGGATGTCCATCCACGACACGCAGCGCTTCGTCGAGCTCACCCGGGCCGGCGACCACACGATCGCCGACCGGGTCGAGGTGCTCACCGCGCACCGCGACCGCCTGGTCGCCGAGCTCGCCGAGCTCGGCGGCTTCCTCGAGGCGATCGAGATGAAGATCGACATCTACCAGGGGATCCTCGCCGGGGAGCGCGACGCCGTCGCGTCCGGCGCCGCCCCGGACAGGAGCAACGCATGAAGACCGTCGAGCTCGGGACCACCGGGGTCAAGGTCAGCGCCCTCGCGCTCGGCGCGATGCCGCTCGGCACGCTCGCCGACGACGACGCCTCGTTCGCGGTCCTCGACGCCTACGCCGCCGACGGCGGGACTTTCCTCGACACCGCGAACAACTACGCCGCGTGGTGGCAGCGGGGCACGTACGGCGGGCAGAGCGAGTCCGTGCTCGGGCGCTGGATGGCCGCGCGCGGCAACCGCGACGAGATCTTCCTCGCGACCAAGGCCTCGGCCGGGTGGACCGACCCCGAGGGCGTGTGGCCCGCCGGTCAGGACGAGCCGTCGTGGGACAAGATCCCCGCGCAGTGGGAGGGGGCAGGCGGCCAGACGCTGCGCACCGCGCTCGACGCCTCGCTCGAGCGGCTCGGGACCGACCACGTCGACCTGTTCTACGTGCACGTCGATGACCGCACCGTGCCGCTCACCGAGACCCTCGAGGCGCTCGCGGGCCTCGTCGCGGAGGGCAAGACCCGCTTCTACGGATACTCCAACGTGCGCGCGTGGCGCCTCGCCCAGATCGACGCGCTGTGCGAGCAGCACGGGTGGCCCAAGCCCGTCGCGCTCCAGCAGGAGCGTTCCTACCTCGTGCGCCGCCCCGGGCTGCGGCACGCGTCGATCGTCGACGACGACCAGCTCGACTACCTCGAGTCGAACCCCGGCATGACGCTCGTCGCCTACTCCCCCGTGCTCAAGGGCATCTACGACCTGCCGCCTGCCGAGCGCGAGGCCGAGTGGAACTTCGCGAGCTACGCCGGGGAGCACTCGAGGCGCCGCCTTGAGGTCCTCGACGCGACCGCGCGCGAGCTCGGGGTGCGCCCGACCCAGCTCGTGATCGCGTGGCTCGCGCACCAGGAGCCGCGCACGATCCCGCTCGTGGGGACCTCGAAGGTCGAGCGCTACCGCGCGGCCGCCGAGGCGATGCAGATCGAGCTGAGCCCCGAGCTGCTCGCGCGCCTCGACGAGGCCTGACGTGGCCCGCCCCGGTCCGTGGTCGCACGGGTCGGGGCCCGGCGCGCGGCTACTTCTTCTGCTGGTCCTTGCCGCCCGACTCGGTCGAGAGGGCTGCGATGAAGGCCTCCTGCGGGACGTCGACCCGTCCGATCGTCTTCATGCGCTTCTTGCCCTCCTTCTGCTTCTCGAGCAGCTTGCGCTTGCGGGAGATGTCACCGCCGTAGCACTTCGCGAGGACGTCCTTGCGCAGCGCGCGCACCGTCTCGCGCGCGATCACGCGTGAGCCGACGGCGGCCTGGATCGGCACCTCGAACTGCTGGCGCGGGATGAGCTCCTTGAGCTTCGCGGTCATCATGACGCCGTAGGCGTATGCCTTGTCCTTGTGCACGATCGCGCTGAACGCGTCGACCTGCTCGCCCTGCAGCAGGATGTCGACCTTGACGAGGTCGGCCTCCTGGTCGCCCGTCGTCTCGTAGTCGAGCGAGGCATAACCACGCGTACGGGACTTCAGGGCGTCGAAGAAGTCGAACACGATCTCCGCGAGCGGGAGGGTGTAGCGCATCTCGACCCGGTCCTCGGAGAGGTAGTCCATGCCCTGCATGACGCCGCGCCGGTCCTGGCACAGCTCCATGATCGCGCCGATGAACTCGCTCGGCGTCAGGATCGTGGCCCGCACGACCGGCTCGCGGACCTCCTTGATCTTTCCGCCCGGGAACTCCGAGGGGTTCGTGACCGTGACGACCGTGCCGTCCTCCATCGTCACCTCGTAGATGACGTTCGGGGCGGTCGAGATGAGGTCGAGGTCGAACTCGCGCTCGAGCCGCTCACGCACGATCTCGAGGTGCAGCAGCCCGAGGAAGCCGATGCGGAAGCCGAAGCCGAGGGCGACCGAGGTCTCGGGCTCGTACACGAGCGCGGCGTCGTTGAGCTTGAGCTTGTCGAGCGCGTCGCGCAGCACGGGGTAGTCCGAGCCGTCGATCGGGTAGAGGCCCGAGAACACCATGGGCTTGGGCTCGCGATAGCCCCCGAGCGAGGCGGCCGCAGGCTTTGCGGCGTTCGTCACAGTGTCGCCGACCTTCGACTGGCGCACGTCCTTGACGCCCGTGATGAGGTATCCGACCTCACCGACACCCAGGCCCTGCGTCGGGGCAGGCTCGGGCGAGCTCACACCGATCTCGAGCAGCTCGTGCGTCGCGCGCGTCGACATCATCTCGATGCGCTCGCGCGGGTGGAGCTTGCCGTCGACGACGCGCACGTACGTCACGACTCCCCGGTAGGTGTCGTACACCGAGTCGAAGATCATCGCGCGTGCGGGCGCGTCTGCGTCACCCACCGGCGGGGGGACGAGCTCGACGATGCGGTCGAGCAGCGCGGGCACGCCCTCGCCCGTCTTGCCCGAGACCCGCAGCACGTCCTCGGGCTCCCCGCCCACAAGTCCCGCGAGCTCCTCGGCGAACTTCTCGGGCTGCGCCGCGGGAAGGTCGATCTTGTTGAGCACGGGGATGATCTGCAGGTCGTTCTCGAGCGCGAGATAGAGGTTCGCGAGCGTCTGGGCCTCGATGCCCTGCGCCGCGTCGACGAGCAGCACCGCACCCTCGCACGCCGCGAGCGAGCGGGACACCTCG
>JAJUHG010000150.1 GCA_029267995.1 Micrococcales bacterium | reverse complement strand
GTCGCCCCCGGCTGCGCGCGGCGGGCCTCGTCGCGCTCGGCCCCCTCGTGCGTCCGTGGCTCGGTGCGCTCGTCACGGCGCACGACGCGAAGAGCGAGGAGAACTTCCAGCGCGAGCAGGTCCTCGAGGTGTTCCGCGCCGCGGGGGTCGAGGCCGCCGTCCTGCCGGGCGGGACCGGCAAGCGCGCCGTCGTCGTGATCCGCCACGAGGACCGCGAGCGTGCGGTCCACGCGCTCGCTCGCGCGCTCGACGAGCCGTGGTACGTCGTCCCGCTCGACACGCGCTCGGCCCGGCCGCGGCGCATCACCGTGCGGAGCCTGCAGCGCCAGTGCGCCCAGTCCGACGGTTTCCGCGTGTTCCGCTACGTCGCGGCCGGCCCCGACCGGGGCGTGGCGGGTGCTGCGCTCGGCTGCGACGTCGAGGTGTGGCGCTCGCCGCGGCCCGCGCTCCTGCACCGGCCCGCTCCCCCGCTCGACTACTCGGGTCACCTCGTCGCACCGCGACGCAACGTGTGGGCGCACCTGCTCGGCCCGGACACGTGGCAGGACGCGGGATCACGCGCCGGCCACCTCGTGGACGTCGGCTCGCTCCCCCACATCTTCGACGTCAACGTCCCGATCGACGTCGTCTACACGTGGGTCGACGGGGCCGACCCCGAGTGGGTCGAGGCGAAGAACGCGGCGCTGCGGGCACGGGGCCACGAGCCGCGCCCCGCGGACGCCGTCGACGAGGCCCGCTTCCGCTCGCACGACGAGCTGCGCTACTCGCTGCGCTCGCTCGAGATCTATGCGCCCTGGGTGCGACGCGTGCACCTCGTCACGGCGGGCCAGCGCCCCGCATGGCTCGACGTCGACAACCCGCGCCTGCGGCTCGTCGACCACCGCGACATCTTCGCCGACCCGAGCGTGCTCCCGGTGTTCAACTCGCACGCGATCGAGTCCCAGCTGCACCACGTCCCCGGGCTCGCCGAGCACTACCTGTACCTCAACGACGACGTGTTCTTCGGGCGCCTCGTCACGCGCGACCAGTTCTTCCACGGCAACGGCCTCGCGAAGTTCTTCCTCTCCTCGGCCGTCATGGGTCTGGGCCCTCGCAAGATCGAGGAGAGCGCCCACGCCCAGGCCGCGAAGAACAACCGGGCATGGCTCGCCGAGCGGGTCGGGCGCACGGTCTCGCACCACTTCCAGCACGGGCCGCACCCTCAGCTGCGCTCGGTCCTCGCCGAGCTCGAGCGCGAGGACCCCGAGACCTTCGCGCGAGTGTCCGCCTCGGCCTTCCGCGACCCCGAGGACCTGTCGATCGCCTCGTCGTTGCACCACTACTACGCCTACGCGACCGGGCGCGCGGTGCCCGGCAGGCTCGAGTACCTCTACCTCGACCTCAACCACCCAGGTGCCGCGCAGCGGCTCGGGCGGCTCCTGCTGCGCCGTGAGTTCGACGTGTTCTGCATCAACGACACGCCCGGCCCGCCGCGCGACGAGGCGGGCAAGGCGCGCATGCTGCGCGACTTCTTCGAGCGATACTTCCCTCTCCCGAGCTCCTTCGAGCTACCGGGCGCGTGAGGGGCCGACGGCGCGCCCTAGGGACACCGCACCGCCCCTCTTCCTAGGGTGGAGCAATGGCAATCGCACCTGACACGTGGTGGGGAACCTTGCTCGCGGTCGGCCTCGCGCTCGGCGGGGTCGCGGTCCTGACCCTCGTCCAGGTGCTCGCGGCACGCGCACTGCGCACGAGGATCCCCACGCTCGTCGCGCTCGGCCGACGCACCCGTCCCGCATGGGTCGCGCTCCTGGCGACCGGCGCGGTATGGGTCGCGTGCGCCTCGACGCTGCCCGCGCGCACCTCCTGGTGGCCAGCCGCCCAGCACATCGCGCTCGTCGCGGTGATCTTCGCGGGCGCGTGGCTCGTGCTCGGCCTGGCGACCTTCGGCTTCGAGCGGCTCGTCGCGCGCGAGGAGCACGTCCCGGGGGCCGAGGGCCGACGACGACGCACGCAGATCGTCGTCCTGCACCGTCTGACGCTCGTCGCGATCGGCGTGCTCGCGATCGGCCTGGCGCTGTCGACCTTCCCCGCGATGCGCGCGGTCGGCACGAGCGTGCTCGCCTCGGCGGGCATCGTCTCGATCGTCGCGGGGCTCGCGGCGCAGTCGATCCTCGGCAACCTCATCGCCGGGCTCCAGCTGGCCTTCACCGACGCGGTGCGCGTCGGCGACGTCGTCGTCGTCGAAGGTGAGTGGGGGCGGATCGGCGAGATCAACCTGTCCTACGTCGTCGTCTACATCTGGGACGAGCGCCGCCTCGTCCTGCCGTGCAGCTACTTCACCTCGACACCGTTCGAGACGTGGACGCGCCAGTCCGACAAGGTCATCGGGATCGTCTTCCTCGAGCTCGACTGGCGGGTGCCGATCGAGGAGGTGCGGGCGAAGTTCTTCGAGGTGATCGAGGCGAGCCCCGAGTGGGACCGGCGCTCCGCCGGGGTCGTCATGACCGACGCGCGTGGCGGGGTCGTCACGGTCCGCCTCACGATGTCCGCGAAGGACTCCTCCGACCAGTGGGACCTGCGCTGCCACGTGCGCGAGCAGATGGTCACCTGGCTCCAGCGTGAGCACCCCGAGGCGTTGCCCCGCACGAGGGTCGCGCTCGAGACGGCCGAGGAGGCAGCATGACCACCCGCACCGCCCGCGAGGTCCCCGTCGTCCCGGGCTACCACCCCGACCCGAGCGTGTGCCGGGTGGGCGAGGAGTTCTTCCTCGCGACCTCGACCTTCGAGTACGCCCCGGGCGTGCCCATTCGCCGCAGCACGGACCTCGTGCACTGGGAGCTGCTCGGGCACGCCCTCACGCGCGCGGACCAGTGGCCGCTGGGGACCTTCGACGACTCGCGCGGGATCTTCGCGCCGACCCTGCGCCACCACGACGGGCGCTTCTGGATGATCACGACCGACGTCGACGGGCTCGGCGGGCAGCTCCTCGTGACCGCCGAAGACCCGGCCGGCCCCTGGTCGCCCGCGGTGCGGCTGCCCGACGTCGCCGGGATCGACCCTGACCTCGCGTGGGACGCGGACGGGCGCTGCCTCGTGACCTTCTGCGCGACGCTCGAGCCGCAGATCCAGATCATGCAGGTCGAGGTCGACCCGGCCACGGGGGCCTCGCTCGAGACCCCGCGTCGCCTGTGGTCCGGGACCGGGCTCGAGCACCCCGAGGCACCGCACCTGTACGAGCGGGACGGCTGGTGGTACCTCATGGTCGCCGAAGGGGGCACGGGGCGGGGCCACGCGGTCTCGATCGCCCGCTCCCGCTCGCCGCGCGGGCCCTTCGAAGGCGCGCCGCACAACCCGATCCTGAGCCACCGCTCGCTCGCGCACCCCGTGCAGTCGACGGGCCACGCCGACCTCGTCGAGCGGCCCGACGGCACGTGGGCGATCCTCTTCCTCGGCACGCGCCCGCGGGGCTCGTTCCCCGGCTGGCACGTCAACGGGCGCGAGACCTTCCTCGCCGAGGTCGAGTGGCGCGACGGGTGGCCCCACGTGCACCCGAGCGACACCGAGGTCGCGGGGCCCGAGTGGTTCACCGAGACCTTCGACTCCTGGCCGCTCGACCCGCGCTGGGTCTCCCCCGGCCTGCTGCCCGAGGACTTCGTCGCGCCCGCACCCGGTGGCGGCGCCGAGATCCGCGAGGCCGTCGCGCCGTCCGGGGCGGCCTCGATGCTCGCGAGCCGCTGCACCGAGGAGCACTGGAGCGCGAGCGCGACGGTCGAGCCGGGCACGGGCGTCGCCGCGTTGCGGGTCCGCCTCGACGAGCGCCACTGGGCCGAGGTGCGTGCGGGAGCCGGCGAGCTCGCGGGAGTCGCACGGGTCGGTGACCTCGCCCAGCAGCTCGCCCGCGTCGACCTCACGGCGGACCGGGTCGAGCTCGAGGTGCGTGCGGTCCCCGCGACCACGGGCGGCCCTGACGACCTCGAGCTCGCGGCGGTCGTCGCGGGCAGGCGGCACGAGCTCGGGCGGATCGACGGACGGTACCTGTCCTCCGAGGTCGCGGGCGGTTTCACGGGCCGGGTGTGGGGTGTACGCGCGGTGCGCGGGAGCGTCGTCGTGCGCGAGGTCGCCGTCGGCCCGCTCGCCTGACTCAGCGCGTCACGGGCTGGCGCAGGATCGTGCGCCGCCGCGCAGGCTCGACGCGCCGGAAGTCGCTCAGGTAGATCTCGTGATGCTTGCCCGTCGGGCGCAGCCCCTGGGCGGGAAGGTACTCGGAGTGGATGCGCTCGAGGACCGGACCCTCGTCGTCGAAGCTCCCGACGTGCAAGGTCTGGACGCACAGCCCCTCCTCGAGCGACTCGAGCCGCACGTCGTCGAGCCGCTCGGGCGCACCCTTCGCACGGACCTTCTCGCGGGCTGCCGCGACCAGGTCGTCCGGGACCCACGCGGGCACGAGCAGCAAGAGCGTCCACGACCACAGGGACTTGTCGCGGCGCGTCGTGAACACCGAGAGGTCCTCGGCCCACCACAACCCCTCGAGCGGGGGGACGACATAGTCCTGGCCCAGCTCGGTCTTGCTCGCGAACTTGAGCGTGTAGGCGAACGGGTAGAGCGCCTCGACCGCGCGCGCGAACACCTCGGTGTTGGGGTCGCCCGCCCCGTCGATCGCGAGGAACCGGCTCGCCGGGACCTCGATCAGGCGTAGCTCACCCTCGCGGGCCTGGTACGCGTCGAGCTTCTTGACGTCGTGCTTCGTCATGCCCCGCACGGTACGACGTCCCTGCGCGCGGCGGTGCGCGAACGGGTGCCCGCGTGCCGCGCGGGGTGCCGTCGGTCACACTGGGCCGATGGACGCGGACCGCACGCCCCGAGCGCTGCGGGTCTCGGTCGTGATCCCCGTGCGTGACGACGCTCGCGAGCTCGAGGTGTGCCTCGCTCTCCTCGCACGTCAGACGGTCGAACCGTTCGAGGTCGTCGTCGTCGACAACGGCTCGAGCGACGACTCGGCCGACGTCGCACGACGTGCAGGAGCCCGGGTCGTGAGCGAGTCGAGGGTCGGGATCCCTGCGGCAGCGGCGGCCGGTTATGACGCGGCGCGTGGGGAGATCATCGCGCGCCTCGACGCAGACTCCCGGCCGGGCCCCGGATGGGTCGCGCGCGCCGTCGAACGCCTGACGGGCTCGCCCGACCTCGCCGCCGTCACGGGGACGGGCCGCTTCCACGACCTGCCGCGCCTCGCCGCGCCGCTCGTGTCCCTCGGCTACCTCGGCTCGTTCTACCTCCTGACCCACCTCGCGCTCGCTCGGACACCCCTGTGGGGCTCGTGCATGGCGATCCGCCGCACGGCGTGGCTCGCGGTGCGCGAGGAGGTCGAACGCCTCGACCCCGACGTGCACGACGACGTCGACCTGTCCGCATGCCTCCCGAGCTCCTCGCGGACCCGGCTCGATCCGCGCTGGCGCGTCGACGTCGCGGCACGCTCCCTGCGCGGGCGGTCCCAGCGCAGACGCCGCCTCGCCAGGATGTGGCGCACCCTCGAGCGGGCCTGGTCGACCGCTCCGCCGTGGACGCGTTGGCGAGCACGGTTTGGACGACCCACGGCGGGCAAGCTCGCCGCGGCGCTTTGGTCGGCCCGCCGGGGCGGGTAGCCCGACGGCCCCCGCCCACTGGCAGGTCTAGACATGACAACGCCCGGACCTGCGCGTGCGGGTCCGGGCGTTCAGTGTCGGGCTCCTGCGAAACTACTGCCAACAAGCGCGCAGGACGGCGGAACTGGACGGGCTCCTTGCTGTTGTCGCGCGTCAGACTTAGTGGCAGGACCCGTTGCTTGCGGGTCTGACCTGCGAAGGAGTCTGATCGATCATGGCGAGACCACCGGTGATGCCGGCCGAGGAGAAGGTCCGGATCGTGTTGTCGGTCCTGGCCGGTGAGGTCAGCGTGGCTGAGGCTGCGCGCAAGGCGAAGGTCTCCGAGCAGTCGGTCGGGAACTGGAAGCGGCAGTTCCTGGAGGCC
>JAJUHG010000149.1 GCA_029267995.1 Micrococcales bacterium | reverse complement strand
GTGGCTGCTCGACGGCGCACCGGTCAAGGGCGCGACGCAGCGCACTTTCACGCTCGAGCCCTCCCACGCTGGCAAGCGCGTCTCGGTGCGCGTGACCGCCACCCGGGACGGCTACGAGAAGGGCGTCGCGACGTCGTCGTCGGCGAGCGTCGCCAAGGGCGCGGCCCCGCGCGCGACGAAGGCCCCGAAGGTGAGCGGCACGGCCCGGCTCGGCACCAAGCTCAAGGCGAGCAAGGGCTCCTGGGACACGGCGGGCGTCGCCGTCTCCTACCAGTGGCTGCGCGGCGGCAAGGCGATCAAGGGCGCCACGAGCCGCACGTACACGCTCAAGAAGAAGGACGTCGGCAAGCGCGTCTCGGTCCGGGTCACGGCGAGCAAGGCCGGGTACGACGACGGCGCGTCGTCGTCGAAGGCAGTCAAGGTCAAGAAGGCCAAGGCGAAGGTCACCGCGAAGGTGAAGATGGCCGGCAAGCGCGCCAAGGTCGTGGTGCGCATCAAGGCGAGCGGGTACCCGAAGCCCGCCGGGACCGTGCGGGTCAAGGTCGGGAAGAAGACCGTCAAGGCCAAGCTCAAGGCCTCGGCGAAGGGCCGCGTCACGGTGCGGCTGCCGCGCCTGGCCCGGGGCGCGTACCGGATCAAGGTCACCTACACGCCCAGCGCGAAGTCCAAGAAGCACGTCACCAAGGCCAGCTCGAAGCGTGTGACCCTCCGCGTCCGATGAGCCGCCCGGCTCGAGCCTCGAACCACTGCACGCCGCAGGGAGCGACTCTCATGAACTGACCGCGGCCGCGCGTCGCCCGCACCCACGAGTGCAGATGTCGGAGGGTTCGAGCCTGCACAGGGCCCGAACCCTCCGACATGACGCACGTCGCGCGGGGCTGCGGTCAGCTCCCGACCAGTTATCGGTGTCTCAGGATCCAGTCGGTTTCTGTCGGTGACCCCGGCAAGCCGGGCAAAGTGCCGCCCGGTCACGACCCGATCACCGGAGGCACCGGCATGACCCGACCCAGGACCCGTCTGTCCCGCACGCTCGTGGCCATGGTCGCTGCGGCAACCCTCGTGCTCGCGGGTGTTCCGGCGAGCGCGACGACCGGGTCGAGCCTGACCGTCTCGGGCCGGGTCGCGATCCCACCCGGGGAGTTCTCGCACCTGTTCGACGTGCGCGTGTTCGTCCTCATGGACGGCGGCACCTGGCACCTGCACCGCGACCTGACGGTCAAGGGCGACGGGACGTTCAGCGAGTCAGGGTTCTACCCCGAGGACGAGTACCGCTTCGTGCTCGTGAGCTTCAGCGACACCTGGACGGGCGGGACCTACGCGGGCAACGGTGTGCCCCTCGTGGCCGACCCCGACGACGGCGCCCCGGTCGAGGCGGGTGCGTCGGGCCTCGTGATCGAGCCGATCCGCGGGGCCGACCTGCACGGCACCGTTGCGGCCCCGGACGACTTCTTCTGGCACCCCTCGTTCAGCGCGGAGCTGCGCCTCGACCCGATCGGGCAGGACCACATCACCTACCACCTGCCGGCGGTGGTCGTGGTCGACGGGTCGATGGGCGGGAAGTTCACGATCCCGAACGTCCACCCCGACGCGCGCTTCCGGCTGAACGTGCGTCGCGCCCCCGCACGGTTCGTCACGGGCTTCTACCACGCGGGGGCGACCGGGCCCGTCGCCGACGAGTCGCACGCGACACCCGTCCAGGCGGGCGACCCGGTCCATGTGCGCCTCGCGCCCGAGCACGGCACCCCGCGACTGAGCGCGGTGCTCGCGCCGGAGCTGAGCGGGAGCGGGTACGTCGGTGCGCGGCTGACCGCGACGTCGGGCCTGTGGTCGCTCGACGACGTCGTCCTGAGTCACCAGTGGTTGCGCAACGGGACCGTGATCCCGGGCGCGACCGGCTCCGGGTACACCGTGACGCCCGCCGACGCCGGCGCCCAGCTCGCGGTGCGCGTGACCGCGAGCCACGACGACTTCCCCGAGGCTGCCGCGACCTCCTCGCCCGTCTCCGCGCGGTTCACCGCGCCCCGCGCGACGGCGGCGCCGACGGTCACCGGGACCCGCCGCCTCGGCAAGAAGCTCAAGGCCACGCCCGGCACCTGGAGCACGGCGGGTCTCACGTTCTCCTACCAGTGGCTGCGGGACGGCGCGGCGATCAAGGGCGCGACGGCGCGCACCTACCGGCTCACGAAGAAGGACGTGCGTACGCGCGTCTCGGTGCGGGTCACGGCGCGCAAGGCCGGGTACGACGACGGCGCGTCGTCGTCGGCGGCGGAGAAGGTCGCCAAGGGCAAGCCGAAGGTGACCGTCAAGGTCAAGGCGAAGAAGAAGGTCACGGCGAGCAATCGGGCCAAGGTCGTCGTCAGGGTCAAGGCCGCGGGGCTGGCGAAGCCGCGCGGGACCCTGATCGTGAAGTACGGCAAGAAGAAGATCAGGGTGAAGCTCAAGGCGAAGGCCAAGGGCAAGGTCGTGGTGCGGCTGCCGAAACTGACTCAGGGTAAGCACAAGATCAAGGTGACCTACAAGCCCAACGCCAAGTCGAAGAAGTTCGTCAAGAAGGCCAGCTCGAAGAAGATCACGCTGCGGGTCCGCTGACCGGAGCCCAAGCCGGATGTCGGAGGGTTTGCTGCCCCAGAGGTGGCAAACCCTCCGACATCACCACCCCGGTTCAGGGGTGACGGGGGTGGTCGTCAGGTGGTGAGTCGAGGTGGGGCCGGGCAGTCGGCTGAGCGCACCTCGCGGTCAGCGGGGGGAGCGCGCCGTGAGGTCGGCGGCTGCGACGAGAGCGGCGAGCTCCTCGCGCGGGGCGTTCGCGCCGAAGGCGGGCTGGCCCGGCTGGAGGCGCACACCCTCGGCGAGCGGGCCGATCGGCAGGGGGTCGAAGCCGAGCGCGTCGACGAGCGCAGCGACCGCCGCGACGTCGTCGGCGTCATCCCCCGCGAGCGCGATCGCCTTGCGACCAGGTGTGCCCGCCGCGCGGGCCTCGTCCTCGAGGTCGTGATAACCCATGTGGTTGAAGGCCTTGACGAGCCGCGCCCCGGGCAGGTGGGCGCGCACGAGCGCGCTCGTGTCGGCACCGGGACCACCGAGGTCCTCCCGCACGCCGTCGGTCTCCCACCAGTAGTTCATCGCGTCCACGACGAGTCGCCCTGCGAGATCGGGCGCGGGCGCCGCGAGGAACTTGCCGAGCGGGGCGGCGAGGATCACCATGTCGGCCTCGCGCGCGACGTCGTCGGCGGCTACGGGGTGCGCGCCCGGGGTGAGGACCTCGATCGACAGGGCGATCTTCTCGGGGCCGCCCGAGCCCGCGACCAGGACGCGGTACCCCGCGGCGAGGGCGAGTCGCGCGAGAACCGTGCCGACCTTGCCCGCGCCGAGGATGCCGAGCGTCCCGCGCGGTGAGCCGTCTGGAGCGAGGCCCCGCGGGGCGCCGTCGTCGGCCGACACTCAGGACTCCTCGGCGAGGATCTCGCGGACCAACGGCACAACCTTGGTGCCGTACAGCTCGATCGCGCGCAGCCGCGCGCTCGCGGGTGCGGGACCGTTCGAGTACTTGAGCGCGAAACGGCCCACGCCCACCGAGCGGATCGTCGCGGCGATCTTGCGCGCGACCGTCTCGGGCGAACCGACGTAGAGGGAACCGTGGGCGATCTCGGCGTCGAACTCCTGGCGGCGCATGGGCGGCCAGCCGCGCTCGGCACCGATCTGGTCGCGATTCTCCTTGAACGGCCCGAAGGTGATCTCGCGGGCTTCCTCGTCCGTCTCGGCGACGAAGCCGGGGGAGTGGATGCCGATCGGGCCGGGGGTGGTCCCGAGCTGCTCGGCGGCACGGTGGTAGAGGTCGACGTACGGCGCGAAGCGCTCGGGCGAACCGCCGATCACCGCGAGCATGAGCCCGAAGCCGTACTTCGCGGTGCGGATGACCGACTGCGGCGAGCCCCCGACGCCCACCCACGTGGGCAGGCGGCCGGACTCGGTCTTGGGGTAGACGTCGGCGTTCACCAGCGCCGGGCGGGTCGTGCCCTGCCAGGTCACGGGCTTCTCGTCGAGGAGCTGGTGGAACAGCTCGAGCTTCTCCTCGAAGAGCACCTCGTAGTCGGCCAGGTCGAAGCCGAACAGGGGGAAGGACTCGGTGAACGACCCGCGGCCAAGGACCACCTCGGCCCGACCGTTCGACAGCGCGTCGACGGTCGAGAAGCGCTCGAAGACGCGCACCGGGTCGTCCGAGGAGAGCACCGTGACGCCGCTCGCGAGCTTGATGCGCTCGGTCACGGTCGCGATGCCAGCGAGGACCGTCTCGGGGGAGGAGATCGCGAAGTCGGGGCGGTGGTGCTCACCGACGGAGATGACGTCGATGCCGACCTCGTCGGCGAGCTTGGCCTCGGCGATCGTCGCGCGGATCGCCTCGGCGTCCGAGACGAGCTGGCCGTCGTCGCCGCGGGGGATGTCACCGAAGGTGTCGATGCCGAACTCGATGGTCTCGGGCGTGGTCATGGCTGGGGCTCCTGGGGGTCGACCGGCCTCACTGTGCCGCTAGGTGGTTGAACTGTCAACCACGGTGGGTTGTTCCCCGGTCAGGACAGGTGCGCGCGGACCCGGTCATGGTGCTCGGGAGTGGGCGCCACGACGTGCGCGGCATGCTCGGGGTGCCGCTCGAGCCACTTCGTGACGTACGGGCACACCGGCACGACGGCGCTTCCCGACGCGACGGCATCCTCGACCGCCGCTCGCACGAGCCGCCCCGCGAGCCCGCGCCCGCCGTGCTCCTTCGCGACCTCGGTGTGGAAGAAGATCCGCTGCTCGCCGTGATCGACGTAGCGCTCGATGCCGATCACCCGCTCGCCGTCCTTGAGCACCCAGCGCGAATGCTCCGGCTCGTGCAGCACCTCGATGTCGTCGCTCACGTGCGCCTCCTCGGGTCGTGGTCTGACCCCCACCCTGGCCGCTGCGCGCAGCGTCGGCAACGCCAGCAGCAGTCGTCGCGTGCGCGACTCGTTCACCCGCGGGACGGCGTAGGCCGATCAGATCGTGACGATCCCGCCGTACAGGCGCGAGCCGAGGCAGTTCGACCACGAGCGCGGGGTGTCAGGGCGGATGGTGGAGGGTTTGCGCCCTGTGCGGGCCCGAACCCTCCGACATGGCACCGGGGGCCGGGTTGGGCGAGGGCGAGCGCGTCGGTGCTGGTCAGAAGCGGGGCAGGGTGGGAGGATCCCGGCACGAGGCCAGCGAAGGAGGGGCGCGTGGCGGCAAAGGCTGACCCGACGGGCCGCATCGCACGGGCGGTGCGAGGGCTGCTCGAACCGGGCGAGGACGTCGTGCTCGCGGTCAAGGTCCAGCGTCCCGGGACGCACTCCGCGCAGCTCGAGGGCGCGGCGACCGGGGCGATCTCCGGCGCGACCGACACGCCCTACGCGGCACGCGGCGGGACCGACCCGGACCACGCCCGCTGGCTCGAGCAAGCCGTCTCGCTCGGCATCGCTCCCGAGGCTGCGCAGCGGGTGATCCACCTCTTCCTCGTCATCACCAGCTCCCGCGTGCTGCTCGTGCGCCGCTCGCGCCTCATGGGGCGGGCCCAAGAGCTGATCGCCGCATGGCCGCGCACCTCGCTGCGCGCGAGCAAGATCACCGCGGCGAGCCACACCGTGCAGCTCGAGGTCGACGGCGCGCCCCTGCACCTCGAGCTGCCCAAGGCCGCCAAGCACCTGCCCGCCGCCTACCGCGAGATCGCAGGCCACCTCGCGGGCTGAGCGCTCCCGCGAGGCCCGGCCCGAGCCCGAGGCGACCAGCGCCCGCCAAGGCCCCGGAAGCCGCCGTCGGCCCCGCCCGCGCTCGCGACCAGCGCCCACCAAGTCCCCGGAGGTCGCCGTCGGCCCCTCGCGCGCCGAGTCAGGTTCCGGCGGTCACAGGCACGCGCTCGAGGCGTGCGCCAGCGGCCTCGCCGACGAGCACCGTGACGCGGGGGTGCATCTGGAGCGCCGTGGCCGGCCAGCTCACGCTGATCGGCCCCTCGACCAGCTCGCGGACCGCGGCCGCCTTCGCCGTGC
>JAJUHG010000148.1 GCA_029267995.1 Micrococcales bacterium | reverse complement strand
GCATAGGAGCGCACGCCCGCCCCGGCCCGCCGAGGCCCTCACGGCCCGCATCACCGTCCCAACGCCCTGCATCACCGCGTCCACACCACCCGGGCGCCCCGACCACCGCGTCCAGCCCCGACCCCGTCCATGAACTCGGCAGTTCGCCGCGGAATCGGTACTGCGCACTGCCGATCCCACGGCGAACTGCCGAGCTCGCGCGGTGGTGGGCGCAGTGCCGTGTCAGAGCAACCGGATCAGGCTCGGTGTCCTGTCGGGGTCAGGGCTCGGTGTCGTCGGGGAGGGAGTCGAGGTCCGGTGGGGACCCGGCAGGCTCGAGCACCGGCGCACCGGGGCGCACCTTGGCCCACACGAGCTTGCCGTTCGGGGTGGGTCGCCAGCCCCAGTCGGCGAGCCGCGCGACGATCTGGATCCCGAAACCACCGACCCGCCCGGGGTGCCCGTCGGTCGCGACCGGCGGGGCGGGGTTCGCGTCCTCGACCTCGATGCGCATGCCCTCGCCCGTGTCGAGCAGCCGCAGCGTGATGTGCCCCCACCCGTGGAGCACGGAGTTCGCGACGAGCTCGGAGACGACCAGCTCGGCGTTCGACACGTCCTCGATCCCCCACGTCGCGGCGGTCCGCACGAGGGCGTGCCGCGCCCGCCCGATCGACGCGGGCTCACCCGGCAGGAGCCAGCGACGCCGCCGCGGCGAACGGTGCGCGCTCACCGCGTCCCCCTCGGGGTCGGGCACCCGCACGACGACGACGGCGACGTCGTCCTCGCGCGCCGAACCCACCCGCGAGAGGATCTCCTCGCCGATGCCCGCCGCGTCGCGCGTGCGCACCTGGGCGCTCGCGTCCAGCAGCGCGTCGAGCCCGTGCCGCAAGGGGGTGCGCCGCCGCTCGATGAGCCCGTCGGTGAAGAAGATCAGCAGGTCACCCGGGTCGAGCGTCACGACCGCCGAGTCGCGATCGGCCGGCCCGAAACCGATGAGCGGGCCCGCCGCGGAGTCGAGCTCGCGGGCGACCCCGTCGCGCACGTGCACGGGCGGCAGGTGGCCGGCCCGCGAGTACTCGAGGCGCCACGACCGCCCGGGCCGCCCCGAGCCGTCGTCGGCGGAGGTCTCGGAGTCGGTCGCCCGGAGCATGCCGAGCACGAGGCTCGCGGCGCGCGTCATGCCCATGCCCTCGACGAGCTGGTCGACACGCTCGAGCACCGATCCGGGGCTGCCCCGCTCGAAGGCGTAGGAGCGCACGACCGAGCGCAGCTGCCCCATGACGGCAGCAGCCTCGATGTCGTGCCCGACGACGTCCCCCACGACGATCCCGACGAGACCGTCGTCGATCTGCAGCACGTCGTACCAGTCCCCGCCCACCTGCGCGTGCTCGGCGCTCGGGGCGTAGTAGGTCCACACGTCGAGGTCCGGGATCTCGGCCTGCTCGGGCAGCATCGCGCGCTGGAGGGTCTCGGCGAGGCGATGCTCGCGCGCGTACAGGCGCATGACGTCGAGCGCGACACCCACGCGGTGGGCCGTGAGGCGCAGGAGCGTCGAGACGCCGTCCTCGGAGACCGAGCCCGCGGCGGGGTCCTCGCGCAGCACGACCGCGAGCACGCCGAGCGGCTCGCGGCGCCCCATGAGGGGCAGGACGAGCGCCGAGCCGCGCTCCTCGAGGGCACCCGTCGCGTGCTCGTCGGCGCGCAGTGCGTCGCGCGCCCAGCGCGAGGCGGTCCCTGCGGCGAGGGGTGCGCTCGCGGAGATCGTCACGGGTTCGCCCGAGAGCCCGTCGAGCAGGCGGGCGACGGGGTCCTCCCGACCCCCGCCGGGGCGTGGCTGCCCGGGGGCGATCACGAGGAAGCGCGCGACCTCGACGACCCTGCGCTCGAGGAGCCGCTCGATCCCGCGCAGCCCCGCCTGCGAGTCGAGGTCCATGACGAGGTCGGACAGCTCGGAGAGCACCGAGAGGCCGCTGCGCGCGCGGCGCTCCTCCTCGACCTGGCGCAGCTGGGCCTCCTGGCGTGTGATCTGCGCCGTGACGTCGACCTGGACACCCACCCAGTGGGTGATCCGTCCCGCGTCGTCGCGCATGGGCGACAAGGAGACCTGGTTCCAGAAGGTCGTGCCGTCGGCCCGGTAGTTGAGCAGGGTCACGGTGCCCGAGCGGCCCGCGTCGACGAGCGCGCGCAGCCGACGGCGCGCGAGAGGGTCGGTCCCGGGGCCCGCGAGGAGGCGGGGGTTGCGACCTGCGACGTCGTCGAGGGAGTAGCCCGTGACGCGCTCGAAGGCGTCGTTGGCCCACACGATCGGCCCCACGGGATCGCCTGCATCGGTGATGACGAACGCGACGTCGGTCGCCTCGAGCGCTCGTTCACGGACGAAGGCCAAGGATGGCAGCGGGGGGTCGGTGGCCGAAGGGCTCACCACAACCACCTCCGATCGTCTACCGTTCCCTGCGAGGGAAGACCACTGCCGGGGGCCGCCTCGGACCGGTGCTCGGATTGATCGACCACGGGACTTCGAGGAGCATCGTGCGTGACGCTAACAGCCCCGGCGACGGGGAGCAGGTCGAGGAAGGGTCGATTCGTGAATCTTCATCGATTCGGGGCGATGTGAGCACCGAGCCCGGGTCGGTGCACGTCATCACGGGGATCGACCACATCCGGGTGATCCTCGCCGGTGAGGTCGACGCCGAGCTCGCTGGTGACCTCCAGGATGCCACGACCGCGGTCGAACGCTCGGGCCTGCCGGTCGAGGTCGACGCCCACCACGTGACCTTCATGGACTCCTCGGGGGTCGCGTTCCTCGCGCGTCTCGCGAGCCGCTCGTCCTACCGCGTGCGGCTGCTCAACGTGCCCCCGACCGTGCGGTTCCTGCTCGAGGTCACGCGCATCGGCGAGCTGCTCGACGTCGTCGACGACGAGACGCCGTCCCCCGCGCCGACGCCCGACGACGTCGCCTGAGCCTCCCCCGGTAGCCCTGCCCACCGCGGGCCGTGGCCCCCGCCGACGACCAGGGCCGCCTACGACCGGGGCCGCCCCCGACGGATCGAGAGCGGCCCCGGACGTCGAGACTCAGGCGAGCTTCTTGCCCGCCGAGCCGAGCTGCTGGCACGCCTCGACGATGCGCGCGGCCATGCTGGCCTCGGCGAGCTTGCCCCACGCACGCGGGTCGTAGGTCTTCTTGTTGCCGACGTCGCCGTCGATCTTCAGCACGCCGTCGTAGTTCTTGAACATGTGGTCCACGACGGGGCGCGTGAAGGCGTACTGCGTGTCGGTGTCGATGTTCATCTTGATGACACCGTTGGCGACCGCCTCGGCGATCTCCTCGGCGCTCGAGCCCGAGCCGCCGTGGAAGACGAGGTCGAACGGCATCTCCTTGCCGACCTCCTTGCCGACCGCGTCCTGGATCTCCTTCAGGAGCGCGGGACGCAGCTTGACGGCACCGGGCTTGTACACGCCGTGCACGTTGCCGAAGGTCAGGGCGGTCAGGTAGCGGCCCTTCTCGCCCGTGCCGAGGGCGCGCACCGTGGCGAGGCCGTCCTCGGGCGTCGTGTAGAGCTTCTCGTTGATCTCCGCGACGTGGCCGTCCTCCTCGCCGCCGACGACGCCGACCTCGATCTCGAGGATCGTGCGCGAGGCCTGCGAGAGCTCGAGCAGCTCGGCCGCGATGCGCAGGTTCTCGTCGAGGGGGATGTCCGAGCCGTCGAACATGTGGGACTGGAAGGTCGGGTTCTCGCCGCGCTTGACCTGCTCTGCCTCGTGCGCGAGGAGGGGGCGGACCCACGAGTCGAGGTTCGCCTTGGTGCAGTGGTCGGTGTGCAGCGCGATCGTGACGGGGTAGTTCTTGGCGACCTCGGCCGCGTAGGCGGCGAGGGCGAGCGAGCCGGCGACACGGTCCTTGACGGTCGACCCGGAGGCGTACTCGGAACCGCCGACGGAGACCTGGATGATGCCGTCGGACTCAGCCTCGGCGAAGCCCTGCAGTGCCGCGGTGAGCGTCTGGGACGACGTGACGTTGACGGCCGGGTACGCGAACTTGCCGCTCTTGGCGCGGTCGATCAGCTCGGCGTAGACCTCAGGGGTGGCGATGGCCATATCGGCATGCTCCTGCTCAGAGAGAGGGGACAGGGGGTTATACGGTTCAAGTCTGTCACGAGTGCCCTGGGACCGTCCGGGACGTCCCGCCCACCGGCCGCCAGCCCGCCGACGACGGCGTGCACCTCACCTTCGCGACCCGCCGGGCCCCTCGACGACGACGTGCCGCGGTCATACGGACTGTCCCCGAACGCCCCGTCACCGAACGTCGTCGTCAGCCTCGGGCTCTGCGGGTGCGCCGTGCGCGGGCGAGGAGCGTGACGAGCACGACCACGACGGCCGCGGCGATCGCGGCGACCGCGGTGACCTGCGACTCGGGCTCGCCAGCCGTGCGCCCGACCGCGATCCAGGCGAGCCCCCACGCGATCGCGAGCGTCGGGGCGAGGCGCCCGCCGAGGCGCAGCGCGAGGAGCGAGCCGATCACCGCGACCGCGACGCACAGCACGACGGCCCACACCTCGGGGCTCAGCGGGCCGCCGTCGAACCCGGAGTCGGCGAGGGCCGCGGCGATGTTCGCGACCGTCGCGACCGTGACCCAGCCGAGGTAGAGGCCGAGCGTGCCGTCGACCACGAGCGCCTCGAGCCAGCCCGGGGAGGGCGTGCGGTGCAGCAGCACGACGATCCGGCACAGCACGAGCAGGAGCACGAGGATGATCGCGACGGTGAGCCAGATGAGGTCGCCCTCGGCCGCGAGGATCCACGCGGCGTTGAGCACCATCGACGCCGCGACGAGGTAGCCGACCGCACGCTCGCGCGGGTGGGCGGCCCTGCTCGGGAGCCACTGGTGGACCACGTACGCGGCAAGGCCGAGGTAGATCACGCTCCAGATCGAGAAGGCGGGACCGTCGGGGGCGACGTGCGTCGCGTCGTCGGACAGCGAGCCGCTCGAGGAGCTCTGGACCTCCTGGCCGCCGAAGGCACCCATGCCGAGGAACGAGCCGAGCACGCACGCGAGGTAGGCCACGGTCACGACGACCTGGCGGGCTCGGTCCCGGCTCGGGGGCGCGGTGCGGGTGCTCGACACGGGTCCTCCTGCAGGTCGGGGTGTCACACCACCTTGGTGCAGCGCGGCCCGATCGGCCACCGCAACGACGCGCAGTAGCCTCGGAGGCATGCTCGTCGCGTTCTCGATCGCCCCCACGTCCACCGACGACCCCGACGGCTCGGTCTCGCGCGCCGTCGCCGACGCCGTGCGCATCGTGCGCGAGTCGGGCCTGCCCCACGAGACGACCGCGATGTTCACCACGATCGAGGGTGAGTGGGACGAGTGCATGGCGGTCGTCAAGGCCGCGACCGAGGCGGTCGCCCGGCATGCCCCGCGCGTGAGCCTCGTGCTCAAGGCGGACATCCGCCCCGGGTTCACAGGTCAGCTCGCCGCCAAGGTCGAGCGCGTCGAGCAGCACCTGCGCGAGGCCTGACTCACCCCCGCCCCTGCCTCCCCGACTCAACCCTCCGCCGAGCTCGGCAGTCCCCACCGAGATCGGCACGCACACCTGCCGACCTGGGTGCTGGCTGCCGAGCTCAGCGGGCGGAGGGCGGTGTCGGGTGGGGAGGTCAGCGGGAGATCGTCGCGTGCTGGGTGACCCAGGTGTGCATCGCGATCGCCGCCGCGGCGCCCGCGTTGATCGAACGGGTCGAGCCGAACTGCGTGATGTGCAGGACGACCTCGACCGCGTCGAGCGCCTCGCGGCTCAGTCCCGGACCTTCCTGACCGAGCACGAGCACGCACTCGCGCGGCAGCGCGTAGCCCTCGATCGGTACCGAGCCGGGCACGTTGTCGATCCCGATGAGCGGGAGCCGACCCCCGCCGGGCACCGCCGTGGCCGCCCATCCCACGAGCTCGGCGACGTCCGGGTGATGATGCACGTGCAGGTAACGGTCGGTGACCATCGCCCCGCGCCGGTTCCAGCGCCGCCGCCCGACGATGTGCACCCCCGCCGCGGCGAAGGCGTTCGCGCTGCGCACCACCGAGCCGATGTTGAGGTCGTGGCCCCAGTTCTCGATCGCGACATGGAAGGGGTGGCGACGCGT
>JAJUHG010000147.1 GCA_029267995.1 Micrococcales bacterium | reverse complement strand
CCCGCCGCGCGGAACAGCTGCGCGGCACGGTCCTGCCTGTCGTCGAGGTACTGCGACACGCGCGCCGGGACGTCCTTGCCCGAGGCCGCGAGCAGCTGGCGCCCGCGCGCGGTGCCCCATGCGACGAGCTGCGTGCCGACGCCTCGAGCGCGCCACGCGGGGTGGACCCCGCCGTCGACGACGGCACGCACGAGCGTCTCGTCCCCCTCGTAGCTGTACACGAGCGCCCACGCACGCGGGACCCCCTCGTCGTCGAGGCCGAGGAGCGAGTCGGTCTCCATCGTGACCGCGGGCATGTCGAAGGCCTCTGCGGCTTCCTCCTGCGAGAGCCGGAACTCGAGGCCGTCGGCCTCCTGGACGGCCTGGACGAGCGCGGTCCACGCGGGCACGTCGCCTCGCTCGAGGGGACGCCACCGCAGTCCCTCGACCGCAGGAAGGGGAAGGACCTCGGGGGCCGCGGCACGCACGGCGATCGGGGGGAGCCTGCTCACCCCTCAAGAGTCCGGTGCGTCATGGCCGGTCGGCAAGTCGATATGCCCCGAGGACCCCTGCCACGAGGAGCCCCTGGGCGACGAGATACGTCGACATGACCGCGAGGCCGTGCCAGGGCAGCTCGTACCATCCCGTGAAGGCGTCGAGCGCGATGAGCCCGTCGGAGAGCACGAAGAGCGCACCACCGAGCGCGGCGAGCGGGTGCACCCCCGTCGCGAGCACGGCCATCGCGACGAGCAGCGCGCCGTAGAGCACGACGGGCACCGTGAGTGCCCCCGCGCCGGGGACGCACCACGCGAGGAAGACCCCGAGGACCACGAGGTACGCCGCGAGCGGGAACGGCCACCCCCGCGTGCCGCGGTGCGCGAGGCTCGCCGTGCGTCTCGGCCAGAACGCGACGACGTAGGCGACCTGGGCAAGGAGGAAGAACCCCACCATGACGAGGAAGGAGTGCTCCCCCGCGACCTTCGGTGCGCTGTCCCCGAGCCACGAGAGCCCGAGGCCGACGGCGGTCCAGCGCACGAGGTGCGCGCGGGGCGCGCGCGTCGAGGCGAGGAGCGCGAGAGCGAGGAGGGGCATCGCGACGACCTGCGTCGCGACGCGCAGCCCCTCGGGCCCCGTGAGCTGCGCGACGAGGTGCACGGCCGTGACGACGAGGAAGAGTCCCGCCGCGAGGACGGCCACGCGCGGCGACGTGACGGTCGGGGTCGTGCGGGGCGTGGACGTCGTCGTCATGCCCGGATACTAGCCGCGGGCGGCGCGCCTCAGGCGTCGATCCGGGTCCTGTCGAGCGCGCCGGCACCCGCGACGATGAAGTCACGGCGCGGAGCGACCTCCGAGCCCATGAGCAGCTCGAAGACTCGCTCGCTGCGCTCGGCGTCCGCGGCGGTCACCCGGCGCAGCGTGCGGCGACGCGGGTCCATGGTCGTCTCGGCGAGCTGATCGGCGTCCATCTCGCCGAGGCCCTTGTAGCGCTGGATGTCGTCCTTGAAGCGCCGGCCCTGCTTCTCGAGTCGCTTGAGCGTCGCGGCGAGCTCGGCGTCGGAGTAGGTGTAGATGTACTCCGCAGGCTTGCGGCCCGAGCCGATCACCTCGACGCGGTGCAACGGCGGCACCGCAGCGTAGACGCGGCCCGCGTCGATCAGCGGACGCATGTACCGGAAGAACAGGGTCAGGAGAAGGGTGCGGATGTGGGCGCCGTCGACGTCGGCGTCGGTCATCATGACGACCTTGCCGTAGCGCACCGCGTCGAGGTCGAAGCTGCGCCCCGAGCCTGCGCCGATCACCTGGATGATCGAGGCGCACTCGGCGTTCTTGAGCATGTCCGCGACCGTGGCCTTCTGGACGTTGAGGATCTTGCCGCGGATCGGCAGGAGCGCCTGGAAGTCCGAGGACCGCGCGAGCTTCGCGGTGCCGAGCGCGCTGTCTCCCTCGACGATGAACAGCTCGGACCGCTCGACGTCGTCGCTGCGGCAGTCCGCGAGCTTCGCGGGCAGCGAGGACGTCTCGAGCGCGTTCTTGCGACGCGAGATCTCCTTCTGCTTGCGCGCCATGACGCGCGCACGCATCTCCGCGACGACCTTGTCGAGCAGGAGCGAGGTCTGCGCCTTGTGGTCACGCTTGGAGGAGGTGAACAGTGCCCCGAGCTCGGACTCGACGACCTTCGAGACGATCCCGCGCACGGGGGCCGTTCCGAGGACCTCCTTGGTCTGGCCCTCGAACTGCGGCTCGGCGAGACGGACGGTGAGCACCGCGGTGAGTCCTGCGAGGACGTCGTCCTTCTCGATGCGGTCCGCGGAGTCCTTGGTCGAGACCTTGAGACGGCGTGCGTTCGCCTCGACGTGCTTGCGCACCGTCTTGACGAGCCCGGCCTCGAAGCCCGCAAGGTGCGAGCCACCCTTGGGGGTCGCGATGATGTTGACGAACGAGCGGACCGTCGTGTCGTAGCCCGTGCCCCAGCGCAGCGCGACGTCGACCTCGCACGTGCGCTCGACCTCCTGCGAGGTCATGTGGCCGCGCGAGTCCAGCACCGGGACCGTCTCGGTGAACGTCCCCGTGCCCGTGAGGTGCCAGGTCTGGGTGAGCGGGGTGTCGGGGGCGAGGAACTCGGCGAAGTCGACCGTGCCGCCCGAGTGGACGAACTCCTCCTCGACCGGCCCGTCCGCCCCCGGCGTCCCGGGCAGCCCTCGCTCGTCGCGCAGGACGAGGCGCAGCCCCGGCACGAGGAAGCTCGTCTGACGCATCCGCGCGACGAGCTCGTCGTAGGCGAACTTCGCGCTCTTCGGGAACACCTGGGGGTCGGCCCAGTAGCGCACACGCGTGCCGCTCACGGTCTTCTTCGCGGTGCGTCCGACGACGGCGAGCTCGGAGGCCTCGGTGAAGGGGGTGAACGGGGCGTCAGGGACGGGGCCGGACGGCGGGTCGACGAAGGTTCCCGGCTCGCCGCGGAAGAAGCTCATGCGGTGGACCTTGCCGCCGCGGTCGACCTCGACGTCGAGCCGCTGCGACAGCGCGTTGACGACGCTCGCGCCGACCCCGTGCAACCCGCCCGAGGCCGTGTACGAGCCGCCCCCGAACTTCCCGCCCGCGTGGAGCTTCGTGAACACGACCTCGACTCCCGTCAGGCCCGTCTTAGGCTCGACGTCGACGGGGATGCCGCGACCGTCGTCGGCGACCGTGACGGAGCCGTCGTCGTGCAGCGTCACGAGGATGTTCTCGCAGAAGCCGCCGAGCGCCTCGTCGACCGCGTTGTCGATGATCTCCCACAAGCAGTGCATGAGCCCGCGCGAGTCGGTCGACCCGATGTACATCCCGGGTCGCTTGCGCACCGCCTCGAGGCCCTCGAGGACGGACAGGTGCCGTGCGGTGTAGCTCGACTGGGTGGTCACTGCGGTCACGCACGCAGACTAGTCGCGCGAGCGCGCCGGACCGGCGAGCCACGCGGGAAGTACGCGGGTAGCGAACTCACCCGCACCCGGGGCATGGATGTCGCTCGTCGGTGGTTGGATACGAATGTGACTACCACGACGACCGCCCCGCTGACCGCAGCCGACCGCTGCGACCGCTGCAACGCCCAGGCCTACGTGCGTGTCGTGCTCCCCGTGGGCGAGCTGCTCTTCTGCGGCCACCACGCGCGGCGCCACGCCGAGCCCCTGCGCGACGTTGCGGTCCACATCCAGGACGAGACCGACCGGCTCCTCGCCGAGCACGGAGCGCCGGACGCGGTGTGACGCCCGGTCCCCACGACGAGACGAGAGCCCCCGGCCGAGCCGGGGGCTCTGTCGTCTCCAGCCGTCGGGCCGCCCGGGGCCACGTGGCAGCCCGGGCGCGGGCTGTCAGATCCGGGACTTGCGCAGCCCGCGCAGCGCATAGCTCGCGAAGGCGAACGCGCTCACGGGAAGGGACCAGCCCTCGACCTCGCGGTAGATCCGCCAGTTGAAGGTCGCGGCGCGCAGCTTGTTGCTCGACAGGCTCGCGCGGCCCCCCTCGCGGTAGAGCACGAGCACCTCGTCGAGGCCGCGTGCGACCGCGCCGTCGCGCAGCAGGTCGAGCCACAGACCGTAGTCCTGGCGCCGCTCGATGAGGGGCATCGTGCGCCTTCCGAACACCTCGGTGTCGTACATCGCGGTCGAGCACCCGATGAAGTTCTCGAGTCGCAGGTCCTTGTAGGTCACGCGGTCGCGTGCGTGCACGATGCGCTCGCTCCCCCGCCACTCGCCCGAGGTCACGGGGTCCGAACCGTGGATCTTGGCATACGCGGTGAACGTCAGGGGGCTGCCCGTCGCGCGGGCGTGCTCGAGCTGGGCCTCGAGCTTGCCGGGGAGCCAGATGTCGTCCGCGTCGCAGAACGCGACGTAACGTCCCCGAGAACGCTCGATCGCGGTGTTCCGCGCGACCGCCGCACCGCTGCGCCCCGGGAGCCGGACGAGCTCGATGCGCGGGTCGTGCGCGGCTGCCTCCTCGACGATCGCTGCCGAGCGGTCGCTCGAGGCGTCGTCGACGCACACCAGGTGCCAGTCCTCGAAGGTCTGGCCGCGCACGCCGTCGATCGACGCCGCGAGCGTGTCCTGCGCCTCGTAGACCGGCATGACGACGGTCACGAGCGTCACGTCGCCTCCCAGCGCGGGGGGATGTGCACGACGGGGGTCGCCTCGCGTCCCTCGGCGCGGTACCAGTCGACCATCTGCGCGAGCGCCTGGCGCAGCTCGATCCCAGGCTCGAAGCCCGTCGCACGCACGCGGTCCGCGGCGAACATCGTCTCGGCCGAGGAGAGCTTGCGGATCCGCGCCGAGGTGATCGGCAGGTCACGTCCCAGGCCGCGCGCGAGCAGGTCGAAGGGCTTGGCGAGCGCGACCGCGAGCCCCTCGGGGACGCGCAGGGACGGGGTGCGCCTGCCGAGCGCGGCGTAGATCGTCTCGACGACCTCTCGGCTCGTCAGGTCGGGCTTGTCGACGTAGTTGTAGACCTCGTCCGCGCGGGCGGGCGGGGCGGTCCACAGCGCGATCGTCGCGGCGACGAGGTTCGTCACGGCGCACATCGACTTGCGGTTCGTCCCGGGACCCACCGGGAGGAAGCGCCGCCGGTCGATCTGGCTCATGAGCCGAAAGACGTTCGCGAAGTTGTGCTCGCCGAACACCACGGCTGGCCGGACCACGAGCAGACGTCGGCCCTCGGCGGCGTCGCGCCACTCGCGATAGACCTGCTCGCCCGCGAGCTTCGTGCGCCCGTAGTCGTTCTCGGGCTGCGGGACGGTGTCCTCGTCGGGGACGCCCGGGGCTCCGCCGTAGACCGCGACCGAGGAGTAGAAGCACAGCTCGGTGATACCGCGCTGCTCCGCGACGCGGCACACGTTGCGCGGTCCTTCGACGTTGACCGACTCGAAGACCTCGGTCGGGATCCCGAAGTCGTGGTGCGCGGCCGCGAGGTTGATGATCGCAGTCACGCCGTCCGCGGCACGGTCGAGCGCCTCGAGGTCGCGCACGTCGCCGCGCACGTGCCGGACCCCTGCGGGCAGGGGCCGCGGGGGGTCGAACACGTCGAGGCTCGTGACCTCGACCCCGCGCCGAGCGAGCTCGGCGAGAAGGTGCCCCCCGATGAACCCCGAACCTCCGAGGACCAGGACCCGGTCCCCGCTCGCGAGCTGCGCCATCGCGCGCTCAGTCGAGGTAGTCGCGCAGGACCTGCGACCGGCTCGGGTGGCGCAGCTTCGACATCGTCTTGGACTCGATCTGGCGGATACGCTCGCGCGTCACGCCGTAGACCTTGCCGATCTCGTCGAGGGTCTTGGGCTGGCCGTCCGTGAGCCCGAAACGCATCGCGACGACGCCGGCCTCGCGCTCCGAGAGCGTGTCGAGCACCTGGTGCAGCTGCTCCTGCAGAAGCGTGAAGCTCACCGCATCGGCCGGCACGACCGCCTCGGAGTCCTCGATCAGGTCACCGAACTCGCTGTCACCGTCCTCACCGAGGGGCGTGTGCAGCGAGATGGGCTCGCGGCCCAGGTCCTGGAGCATCTGGCGCTGCACCCGGGCCAGCTTGTTGATCACCTCGACCATGTGCACCGGGATGCGGATGGTACGCGCCTGGTCGGCCATGGCGCGGGTGATCGCCTGCCGGAT
>JAJUHG010000146.1 GCA_029267995.1 Micrococcales bacterium | reverse complement strand
CCGCCGTGCTGTGCGAGCAGGGCGAGCTCGTGCCGAACCTCGACGGCGCCCCGCTCCCCGAGGGCTCGTACCGCACCTTCGGCGTGCTGAGCACCCCGGACCCCGAGGCCGGTCTCGTGGTGTTCCCCGGGCCCGAGGGCAACCTGCGGCTGAGCGAGCGCGTCACGACGCTGCCCGACCCGCCGTCCGGGTACACCCTCGAGGACGTCTCGCTGCCCGCGTGCGGCGAGCCGGTCGCGGGCCATGAGTTCCCGGCAGGAACCGTGCTCGACCCCGCGAACGAGCTGCGGGTCGGCGAGGACTCCGACACCACGTTCGTGCGCCTCGAGGCGCGATGGCGCGTCACGGGCGTCGAAGGGCGAGCCTTCGTCAACGACGTGGCAGGAGTGGTCGCGCGCGACGGCGTCGTCGTGACCTACGTGCGGTCGAGCGCCCAGGTCGACCCGCGGTGGGTCCTCGAGGGTGACCAGTACCCGTGGGAGACCACCTGGTACTGGCTCGACTGCGAGACCTTCGCCGAGACCACCCTGCCCGCGGGCGAGTACGAGCTGCTCGCGATGCGCATGGTCGAGCTCCAGCAGCCCGACGGCACCGTCCGCACGGTCACGATCGGGTACGAGCCGGTGACCTTCACGCTCGAGGACACCTCGCTGCCCGACGCGAACCTCGCACCGACGGTCGAGCTGCTCGCGTGCGGCGAGCCGGGTGCGGGCTTCACCTTCCCCGAGGGCGTCGACCCCGCGACCGTCCGGGTCGCCCCGACGCACAGCGGGACCGACGAGGACGGCAACGTGGTCCAGTACCTCGACGGCTACGGGGACCAGCTCGACCTCGAGATCGACCTGCCCGCCGTCGACGAGAACCTCACCCCGGGTGAGGGAGGCGCCGTCGTGCTCCGGGACGGCGTCGTCGTCGCGACGTTCTCGTGGGACCCCTACGGCGGGCTCGCCACGTCACGGCACACGAGCCGCGGGCCGTCCCAGGTGCTCGGGGTGCTCGACTGGGTCGACTGCGCGACGGGTGAGCACACCCAGGTGCCGAAGGGCGAGTACGAGCTGCTCGGCTGGCAGCGGGTCGAGTGGTGGCACTCGGGCGGCCGCAAGGTCACGCGGACCCACGCGTTCGGGCCCACCGCGTTCACGGTCTACGACTTCGAGGACCCGGACAACCCGGGGCCCGGCGCCTGAACCGCGTCGTGGGCCCGCGCCCGCACTTGCGGGTCAGGACTCGGCGGGGCTCGCCGCCTCGGGCTCGCTCGGCGTCCCCGCGAGCGCGTCGCCGACGCTGTCGAAGATGTCGAAGATCTGCGTGAGCGCCGTGATCCTGAAGACCTTGAGGATCCGCTCGGAGTCGATCACGAGCGAGAGGCTTCCCCCAGCCAGGCGAACCCGCTTGAGCACACCCACGAGGACGCCGAGCCCCGTCGAGTCCATGAAGCGCACCGCGCGCAGGTCGACCACGAGGTCGTGCTTGCCCGCCTCGTGCAGGGCCGCGAGGCGTTCACGCAGCACAGGAGCGGTGTAGACGTCGATCTCGCCGCCCACCTGGACGACGGTCCGCCCACCCTCCTCAAAGCTGTGCACCGACACGTCCATGCGTGAATCCTGCCAGCCTTTGCCCACGAATCCACCCTTCCGGGTGAGATCTTCTGATCGTCGGCTCGGCAGCTTGCCGTGGAATCGGCACTGCGCACTGCCGATCCCGCGGTGAACTGCCGACTTCGCGGGTGGGAGTGCAGGCCCGTGGGCCTCGACGCAGCTGCTCAGCGCTGCGCGCACTCCTGCGACGTCGGCTCGGCGAGGACCACGGGCGGGGCGACGTCGACCACGGGCTCGCGCCGGTCGAGCCCTCGCCGTGCTCGCACGTAGGCGGGGACGAGCACCGTCATCGCCGCGACCCACGCGAGCGGGTTGCCCCACACGACGCCCTCGAACCCCCACACCGCGCCGAGCACGACCGCGGCACCGATGCGGCAGACCAGCTCGAGCATCCCGGTCACGGTGGGCACGGCGGTGTATCCGAGGCCCTGGAGAGCGCCACGCAGCACGAACAGCCCGCCGAGCACCGCGTACAACGAACCGTTGACCAGGAGGAAGTACGCGGCCATCGAGACGACCTCCTCCTCGCCAGGCCCCACGAAGAGCCGCACGAGCGAGGCGCCGAGCACGGCGACGACGGCGCCGACGACGGCGGACCCCGCGACCGCCATCCAGAGGGCCTGGCGCACCCCGGAGCGGATCCGGTCGGGGCGACGAGCGCCAAGGTTCTGCGCCGCGAACATCGAGACCGCGATGCCGAGCGAGTTGAGCAGCGCCATCGCGAAGTGGTCCACGCGCACCGCAGTGGTGTACGCGGCGACCGCATCCGCGCCGAGAGAGTTGAGGCGCACCTGCACCGCGATCATGCCGAGCGCGATGATCGAGGCCTGGAAGCCCATGGGCACACCCAGGCGCAGGTGGTGGCGCACCTCGGCGGTCGTGACGTTCCAGTCCTCGCGGCGCACGCGCAGCTCTGGCACGCGGCGGCGGATGTGGTTGAGGCACAGCGCGACGGAGCTCGCCTGCGCGGCGACCGTCGCGAGGGCCGCGCCGCCCACGCCCAGGCCGGCGACGACGACGGCGAGCAGCACGAGCACGACGTTGAGCCCGCACGCCACGATCAGGAACATCAGGGGCGTGCGGGAGTCGCCGATGGCCCGCAGCACCGCGGCCAGGTAGTTGAAGAACATCGTCGTGGTCGCACCGAGGAAGGTCACCACGGCGAACGTGGTGGCCTGCGGCACGAGCTCGGTCGGGGTGCGCAGCAGGCGCAGCGCGGGCGCGGTGAGCAGGGGGGCGACCACGGTGACCAGGAGGCTGACCGCTGCGGTGAGGATCGAGCCGGCAGCCACCGAGCGGCGGACGGCGCGCGTGTCGCCCGCGCCGAAGGCCTGCGCGGTGGGGATCGCGAAGCCCGAGGTCATCCCCCACGCGAACCCGACGAGCAGGAAGATGAAGCTGCTCGTCGCGCCGACCGCGGCGAGGGCCTCGACGCCGAGCACGCGGCCCACGACCAGCGTGTCGGCCAGCTGGTAGAGCTGCTGGATCACGTTGCCCACGAACAGCGGGACGACGAACACGAGCAGCACGCGCCACGGGGCGCCGGTGGTCAAGGCCTTGGACATCACGATTCTTCGCACGCGAGGGGGAAGGGGCGCCGTGGGACCCGACGGCGCCGCCGACGGCAATGCTACTCGAATCGATTCGGGTGGAGCGACCAGCCTCCGCACAGCAGTGATGCGAGTCTTCGTGTTCGTCGGGGTCCCTCGAGCTACGGACCGAGGAGGGCCAGAGGGACGACGGCGATGCCGTCGGGGCGGCGATACGCGGCGGGTCCGGTGTTGATGACGATGCGGTCGACCACACGGTCTCCGAGCTCGCGCTTGATCCAGTGGAGGTGGCGGACGTCCTTGTCGTCGATCGACGCGCTGAGCTTGATCTCGGCGGCCAGGACGGTGTGATCCGCCCGCTCGATGATCAGGTCGATCTCACGGTCCGTGTCGCGAGAGCGCAGATGGCCGATCCGGGCGCGAGCGGCGTCAGCGTAGACCCGGACCGACTGGGTGACGAGGGACTCGAACAACGCCCCGAGCCAGGACGCGGTGGCAGTGCGGACCGTGCGAGGACGAGCGGCGCCGCTGAGCAGGGCTGGCGCCTCGAGCCCCAGGAGCCGGGCCGCGAGCGCAGGGTCCACCAGGTGGTGCTTGGGCGAGCGAGTCAGCCGCTTCAGCGGCGCGAAGGCCGGGACCCAGGGCTCGACGGGATCGAGGATGAAGAGTCGGCTGAGGTGATCCCGGTAGCCGGCGACGGTCTGGCGAGCGGGCTTGTTCACCTCTCCGGCGGTCGCCGCATCCAGGATCGCGGTGTAGCTGGCATCGGTGGCGGTTGCCGCACCGTAGGCCGCGAGCCAAGAGCGCAAGGCGGCGGGCCTGCGCACCATCACCCCGGACTCGGGCAGCTCGTGCTCGACGACGCGCGCCAGGTAGCTGTCGAGCTGCACCTGGCGGGGCAGCTCAGGAAGGTCTCGGATGCCGGGGAAACCCGAGCGCAGGATCTCGTCGACGTAGCGCTCGAGCCCCACGTCCGTCGTCCCTTCAGGCGCGGCCACATCGCCGTTCAGCAGCGCAGCAAGGGAGACGGTGGGCATGCTCACCGCGCGCTCGCTGAAGGAGAGCGGGCGCATCGCGACGCGGACGATCCGGCCAGCCCCCGAGTGGATCCGGGCCCCGGCCGGGACGTCGGCCGAGCCCGCGAGGAGGAAGCTTCCGCCGGGGGCTCCGTCATCGACTGCCTTGCGCACCCGGTCCCAGACCTCGGGCACCAGCTGCCACTCGTCCACCAGCACAGGCCTCGGGGCGCGGGTCACATGATCGAAGTCCGCTGCCGCGACCTCGCGCACGGCGGGGTCCGTGAGGCTGAGAGTGCTCGAGACACGCTGGCTCGCCGTGGCCGTCTTGCCCACGCCCTTGGCACCTTCGAGGGAGATCGCGGAGATGTGCGGGAAGAGCTCGTCGAGCACCTCGTCCACGATGCGTCGCCGGTAGACCATGACGCGAACCTAACAGATCGCGGCGTCACTATCTAACAAATTGCGGGGTGACTGTGTCACAAATCGCGAATCTCACGTGCGGCGAGCACGCGCGAGGGCAGCCGCATACTCGGGGCGAGTGCCCTCGGCCCGGACCGTCTGGAGCGCCAGCTCGTGGACGCCGTACGCCGCGAGCTCGACCCGGATCTGCTCGACGTCGGCGTCGGTGAGGACCGTCGGGTCCACGGTCGTGCGCGCCTGCAGCTCGACGCCCGCCTCGAGCACGATCTCGAGGGACTCGAAGGCCTTCGCCCCGCTCGCCTCGACGCCCGTGATCGCCGCGTACCGCGAGCGCGGAGCCTTGATGTCCAGGCCGACCCAGTCGACGAGCCCGATCACCTCCCGCAGCCGCGTGGGGTAGGAGCCGCCCGTGTGCAGGCCCACCCCGAAGCCCCTCTCGCGCACCTCGCGCATCGCCGCCCCGAGCGCCCGCTGGCGCGTGGGCTCGCCGCCCGAGAAGACGACGCCGTCGAGCAGCCCCTGCCGCTTGCCGAGCAGCTCACGCACGCGCTCGAAGGGGATCTGCCCGGGCGTGCGCGGTGAGATGAGGTCGGGGTTGTGGCAGTAGGTGCAGCTCCACGGGCAGCCCTGGAGGAACACGGTCGCGACGAGCCTGCCGGGCCAGTCGCAGGTCGACAGGGGCACGAGCCCCGCGATCGCGAGCGAGTCGGAGGTCGCAAGCAGATCGCGGGGCTCGGGCGCGGCGGCGACCCGGGGGGACGCCGTCGTCGTCATGCGAGGACCGCCGCCTTCTCCGTGAAGTGCACGCGCTCGGCGTGCTCGCCCTTCTTGCCGATGTTGAACGAGCTCACGGGCCGGTGGTAGCCCATGACGCGCGTCCACACCTCGCACGCCTGCGGCTCGGCGTCCGGGTTCTGCTCGGCGCACGTGGGGCACGTGTGGTGCTCGCCCGCGAGGTAGCCGTGGTGCGGGCAGATCGAGAACGTCGGAGTCACGGTGATGTACGGCAGGTGGAAGTTGCTCAGCGCCCGCTTGACGAGCTCGCGGCACGCCGCAGCCGTCGAGAGCTTCTCGGACATGTACAGGTGCAGCACGGTGCCGCCGGTGTACTTCTTCTGGAACTCGTCCTGCAGCTCGAGGGCCTCGAAGGGGTCCTCGGTGAACCCCACGGGCAGCTGGGAGGAGTTCGTGTAGTACGGGTTGGAGTCCGTGCCCGCCTGCAGGATCCCCTCGAAGCGCTTGCGGTCCTCCTTCGCGAATCGGTACGTCGTGCCCTCGGCAGGGGTCGCCTCGAGGTTGTACAGGTGCCCCGTGGCCTCCTGGAACTCGACCATGCGAGCCCGCACGTGGTCGAGCATGCGCAACGAGAGGTCCCGGCCGAACGGGGTCGTGATGTCGTCGGTGTCGCTCGTGAAGTTGCGCACCATCTCGTTGAGACCGTTGACCCCGATCGTCGAGAAGTGGTTGCGCAGCGAGCCGAGGTAGCGCCGCGTGTACGGGTACAGGCCCTCGTCGATGTAGCGCTGGACGACCTT
>JAJUHG010000145.1 GCA_029267995.1 Micrococcales bacterium | reverse complement strand
GCCCTCGCGGGCCACGCGGGTTCGTCCGCGGCGGCGGCGCGCGCGCTCGCGGCCGCAGGGGTAGACCCGCAGGCCCGCGGCGAGCGGCTCGACGTCGCCGACTTCGCGCGGGTCGCCGAGGCGCTCGCCGGGGTGGCCCCGTGAGCGACTGGGCCGAACGCGCGCGCCGGCGCCCCGCGCGCGCCGTGACGGTCCGCGCCCCCGGCAAGATCAACCTCTCGCTGCGCTGCGGCGCCCTCGGTGACGACGGCTACCACCCGCTCGCGACGACCTTCCAGGCAGTCTCGCTGTTCGAGGAGGTCACCGCGACCGAGGGGGCGGGGATCACGATCGAGGTGAGCGGGCCGCAGGCCGAGCTCGTCCCGACGGGTGAGGACAACGTCGCCGCCCGTGCCGTACGGGCCCTCGCCGAGCACATCGGTGTCGACCCGGACGTGACGTTGCACCTGCGCAAGGGTGTGCCCGTCGCGGGCGGCATGGCGGGCGGTTCGGCGGACGCCGCGGCGACGCTCGTCGCGTGCGACGCCCTGTGGGAGGCGGGCCTCGCGCGCGAGGAGCTCGCCGAGCTGGCCGCGGAGCTCGGCTCCGACGTGCCGTTCGCGCTCGTGGGGCACACCGCGGTCGGCGCGGGTCGTGGTCACCTGCTGAGCCCCGTCATGACGCGTGGGACCTTCCACTGGGTGCTCGCGATGCGGTCCGAGGGCCTGCCGACTCCCGCGGTCTACGCGAAGTTCGACGAGCTCACTCCCGACGCGGCGATCGATCCCGACGCCGACGTCGACCTCATGCTCGCGCTGCGTCAGGCCGACCCGGTCGCGCTCGGCGCAGCCCTGCACAACGACCTGCAGGCGGCCGCGCTCGCGCTGCGCCCCGAGCTCGGGGAGACGATCGAGGTCGCGCGCGACGCGGGGGCGCTCGGCGCGATCGTCTCGGGCTCGGGTCCGACCGTCGCGGTGCTCGCCCGCAGCGCGCAGCACGCTCTCGTACTCTCTGCGACGCTGCGTGCGCTCGGCGGCGCGGACGAGGTCCGCACCGTGCGGGGCCCCGTCCAGGGCGCCGTCGTGCTCACGCCCTGACGGGCGTGCGCATCGCGATCGCGCCCGCGACCGCGGCGAAGCAGAAGCCCGCGACGAGCAAGAGGTTCGGGGCGAGCCACGAGCCGCTCGCCCCGTGCAGCGCACCGAGCACACTCGGCCCGCTCGCGGCGAGCAGGTAGCCGATCGTCTGGACCGCGGCCGAGGTGCGGCGGGCGTCCGCGACGCTCACGGCGCGCTGCAGCACGACTGCCATCACGACCGTGAACAGCCCGCCCTGCGCGAGGCCGGCGGAGGTCACCCACACGAGCCAGCCCGCGGGTGCCCACAGCACCCCGAGCGGGAGAGTGAGCCACAGCCCGACGAGCACGAGGAACACGACCCGGGCGGGGACGCGCCGGGCGAGCGCGACGGGGACCGCGAGCGCAGAGATCACCGCAGCGGCCTGGAACGGGGCAGCGGCCCCGCCTGCCCCTGCCTGGTCGAGCACGAGGACGTCGCCCAGCAGCTCGGGCAGCCACGCCGTCATGCCGTAGTAGCCGAAGGACTGCATCCCGAACACTCCAGCAAGGAGCCACACGAACGGGCGGCGCAGCACGGGAGGGGCTGGGCCGTCGCGCGCGTCGGGAGACGCGGGCGCGGGGGCCGCACCAGGCGCCGAGCCGCTCCCCGGAGCCGAGTCCGCGACGGATGTCGAGGCTGTGCTCACCGCCGAGGGCGAGCCTGGTGCCGACGGGGTACCAGGGGGCGGGAGGGCGCGTGCCTTGCGCCGGACGACGGCTGCGACGATCCACAGCGCGAGCGCCGCGAGCGCGAGCAACCCCCAGGCCGCGAGCCCACGGCGCCAGCCGAGCGCGCTCGCGAGGGGTGCGGTCAGCGCCGTCGTCGCCATCGCACCGAGGTTCATCGCGGCCGTGTAGGCACCCGTGACCCCCGCGATCGCGAGCGGGAAGTCCCGGCGCACCACGACGGGCACGGCGATGTTGCCGATCGTGATCGCGACGCCGATCAGGAGGGTCCCCGCGAGCGCAGCGGTGAAGCCCGCGGCCGAGCGGAGCACGGTGCCCGCGACGATCACGACGAGCGCCCCCGTGACGGCCCAGCCCACGCCCGCGCGCGCGACGAGCCCCGAGGCGAGCGGCGCCGCGAGCGCGAAGCACAGCACGGGCAGGCCGGTCAGCAGCCCGACCGCTGCGGGACTGAGCGCGAGCTCGGTCGCGACCTCGCCGACGACGGGCCCGAGCGCGGCGAGGGGTCCGCGCAGGTTGGCCGCGACCACGAGCACGGCCACGAGCAGCAGCGTGCTCCCACCGAGGCGAGACCTCACCGGGGTGCGTGCCCTGCGTCCTCGGCGACCTCGAGGGCCGTCACGAGACCTCCGATCTCGGGAGTGTTGGTCGTCTCCGCCACGAGCGAGAAGCCGGAGGGCTCGCGCCGGTACAGCCCCCCGCGCGGGGGCATACCGGGCTCGCGGGAGTTGTCGACGACGAGCAGGTGCCCACCCTCCGGGAGGCTCGCGTGGAGCGCGCGCAGCGCCCGGGCGATCTGCTCGTCGGTGAAGTACAGACGGCGCAGGAGGTTGGCGACCTTGATGACGTCCGGTTTCGGGTCCGGCCACACGGTGAACACGTCGTGCTCGCGCGTCGCGACGCGGGGGTCCTGGGCGAGCAGCTCGACGACGTCGGGGTTGAGCAGGGTCACGGGCTCGCGCGCAGTGGTGGCGGCGCGAAGGAGGACCGGAGCCACGAGGATGCGCACGAGGCGCGACAGCACCGGCCAAGCGATGAAGCGGTGCCCGCACATGAGGATCGCCTGACCGGCGGGGTCGTAGAAGACCGTCCGCCTACCGACCCGCGCCGACGAGATCTCGAGAAAGAGGTCGGAGATGACGAAGCCCGCGAACCCGTCGAGCTTGCGAACGAGGTCGAGCGAGGTCGACCCGTCCGAGGCGCCGACGTCCGCGATCACGAGGTTCGCGGTGTCGAGATTGTCGAGCAGGAGGGCGTCGGGTTCGGGGTGTCGGTCGGCGGTCGTGATCTTGATCGTGCCTCCGACGTGGATCGCCGACATCGCCTCGCGGAAGCGCTCGGGACTCACGTCGGGGCGCGTGATCACGCTCGGGTCGGACCACACGAAGCGCGCAAGGCGGCGCTCGATCCAGCCTGGCCAGCGGTCGCGCAAGAGTCTGACGGGCAGGAGCATGGACAAAGCGTACGGCGCGGTGTGGTCTGTCGTACCGGGTCCGTCCACGAAAGGTGGGCGGTCAGCAAGGTCAGTCCTCGAACTGCTTGACGACGACGCGCAGCAGGTCGGCGAGGCGCTCCTGCTCCTTGGGCGACAGCCCGCTGAGGATGCGCGCCTCGACCGCGAGGAACTCGGCCATCGCGGCGTCGACCCGTGCGAGACCTTCGTCGGTGAGGCGCACGAGCACACCGCGGCGGTCGTCCGGGGAGGGTTCGCGGCGCACGAGCCCGTGGGCGACCATGCGGTCGATGCGGTTGGTCATGGTCCCCGAGGTCACGAGCGTCTGGGTGAGCAGCGCGCCGGGGGACAGGCGGTAGGGCGCCCCCGCGCGCCGCAGCGCGGCGAGGACGTCGAACTCCCACGACTCGAGCCCCGAGCGTGCGAACGCACTGCGCCGCGCGAGGTCGAGGTGCCGGGCGAGGCGTGTGACGCGCGAGAGGACCGCGAGCGGGGACACGTCGAGGTCGGGGCGCTCACGGCGCCACGCCGCGATGACGCGGTCGACCTCGTCGGTGCTCTCGAGCATCTTCCGAGATTACTCGACGTCGAGATACCTCAGGCCTCGCGCGCCGGGCGCGCGGGTGCGGTGAGCGTCGGACGACGCTCGAGACCCTTGAGGCCGTTCCAGGCGAGGTTGACCAGGTGCGCCGCGACGTCGGCCTTCTTGGGGCTGCGCTCCTCGAGCCAGTGCTGACCCGTGAGTGCGACCATGCCCACGAGCATGCGCGAGTAGATCGGCGCTGTCCGGGGGTCGAGGCCCTGCTTCTTGAACTGGTCGGCGAGCAGGTGCTCGACCTGGGTCGCGACGTCCCCGATGAGGCTCGAGAAGGTCCCCGTTGCCTGTGCGACGGGTGAGTCTCGTACGAGGATGCGGAACCCGTCGGTGTTCTCCTCGATGTACGTCAGGAGCGCGAGCGCGGTGCGCTCGACAAGTACCTTGGGGTGCCCACCCTCGGTGAGGGCTCCCGTGAGCGCGTCGGTCAGGGCCGTGATCTCGCGGTCGACGACGACGGCGTACACGCCCTCCTTCCCGCCGAAGTGCTCGTAGACCACCGGCTTGGAGACTGCGGCGCGGACCGCGATCTCCTCGACGCTCGTGAGGTCGAAGCCCTTCTCGGCGAACAGCCGCCGGCTCACGTCGAGCAGCTGGGCTCGGCGCTGGGACGCGGTCATGCGTGCCCGCGCGGGACGTCTGCTCTCGGTGGCCATCTGTCCATCATGCCCGCTCCGGCTGGCAGACTAGAGGCGCCGTCCGGGGTGAGCCCGGGCGTGGTCCGCCCTGGTGTAACGGCAGCACGCAGGCCTTTGGAGCCTTGCGGTCCAGGTTCGAATCCTGGGGGCGGAGCGGCCCGGACCTCCTCGGCCCGGCGGTAGAGTGGCCGTGCGCTCGTCCTCGGCCACACCTCTCGGGAGCTCCTTCGGTGTCTACCGCACGGCCCGCCGCCGTCGTCGTCCTTGCCGCAGGCGAGGGCACCCGGATGCGATCGGCAACCCCCAAGGTCCTGCACACCCTCGCCGGCCGGTCGATGCTCGGCCACGCGATGACCGCCGCGCGCGAGCTCGAGCCACAGCGGCTCGCCGTCGTCGTGCGGCACGGCCGCGACGCGGTCGCGGCGCACGCGCTCGAGGTCGATCCCGGCGCGCTCGTCGTCGACCAGGACGACGTGCCCGGGACGGGCCGCGCGGTGCAGTGCGCCCTCGAGGCGCTCGACGCTGCGGCGCACGCCGACGCGGCGCGCTCGGGCGAGGGGGCGACCCGGCTCGAGGGCTCGCTCCTCGTCGTCGCGGGCGACACCCCGCTGCTCGACGCCGCGACCCTCGGTGAGCTGCATGCCGCGCACGTCGCGGACGGCAACGCCGTGACGCTCCTGACGACCGAGCTCGAGGACCCGACCGGATATGGCCGCATCGTGCGCGAGGAGGGCACGGGCGCGGTCGCGGGGATCGTCGAGGAGCGCGACGCCGACCCCGCCCAGCGGGCGATCACCGAGGTCAACGTCTCGGTCTACGTCTTCGACGCCGAGGTGCTGCGCGGCGCGCTCGGGCGGCTCGGCCGGGACAACGCCCAGGGCGAGGTCTACCTGACCGACGTCGTCGCGCTCGCTCGGGCCGACGGCAAGGCCGTGCGCGCGGTCCGGACCGACGACCCGCTCTCGGTCGAGGGCGTCAACGACCGCGTCCAGCTCTCGGTGCTGCGTGCCGAGCTCAACCGTCGCATCGTCGAGGGGTGGATGCGCGAGGGCGTCACGGTCGTCGACCCCGCGACGACGTGGATCGACGTCGACGTCGAGCTCGCGCGCGACGTCCTCGTGCACCCGGGATGTCAGCTGCTCGGCTCGACGACGGTCGGGGAGGGGGCCGAGATCGGGCCCGACACGACACTCACCGACGTCGAGGTCGGCGAGCGCGCGAGCGTCGTGCGCACGCACGGGGTCTCCTCGACGGTCGGCCCGGACACCCTGGTCGGCCCGTTCGCCTACCTGCGCCCCGGGACGCGGCTCGCCGCGCGCGGCAAGATCGGCACCTTCGTCGAGACGAAGAACGTCTCGATCGGCGAGGGCTCGAAGGTCCCGCACCTGACCTACGTCGGCGACGCGACGATCGGGGAGGGCTCGAACATCGGGGCCTCGTCGGTGTTCGTGAACTTCGACGGCGTCAACAAGCACCACACGACGATCGGCTCGCACGTACGCACCGGCTCGGACAACACCTTCGTCGCGCCCGTCACGGTCGGTGACGGCGCCTACACGGGCGCGGGTTCGGTCATCCGCAACGACGTGCCGCCCGGCGCACTCGCGGTGTCCGCAGGCTCCCAGCGCACGATCGAGGGCTGGGTGCTGCGCTCCCGGGCCGGGACG
>JAJUHG010000144.1 GCA_029267995.1 Micrococcales bacterium | reverse complement strand
GCAGCACCTCTGGAGTATGAATGGGACTTCGGCGACGGTTCACCAATCGTCATTACGGACGACCCCGGAGCCCCTTGGCCCGACCACTCCGTGAGCCACATGTACGCGACAGCCGGGAACGTAACCCCGACGCTCATGACACGCTGGGAGGGCTACGTCCGGAGAGCCGACTCCACAAGTTGGTCAGCGATATCAGGAGTGGCAAGCACAACCACCACTGGGCCAGCGATCACCGTCCACACGGCACGGACGCGGCTCGTCGAGGACAGTCTCGACTAGCGCCTGGCGCCGACAGGCCTAGCGATCCACAGATTCGGACGCAACGGTGCGAATCGGACCGCCGCTCGGTAGGTTGCCCGTCATGGCACAAGCGCAGCAGGGGGCCGTGCGCCCAGGGAATCGGCCGTCGGTGCGGGCGCGGTTGGCGGGTGCGACCGCCGCTCTCGCTGTCCTCATGACGCTCGGGGCGTGCTCCCCCGCCGCGTCCCCCGAGCCCGCGCCGACGACGACGGCGAGCTCTCCTTCCCCGACGCCATCGCCCGAGCCCACGCTTGGGGAGACCGCAGAGCCCTCGCCCGAACCCTCTCCCAGCCCCACGGACCCCAACGACAGGTCCGAGCTGCTGGTGGAGCCGGAGGAGATGGAGAACGTCGACGAAGAAGGCGCAGTCGCTGCGGCCAAGTACTTCATGGGGCTCTTCGAGTACGCCTACCTCACCGGGGACCTTGATAAGTGGGAAGAGATGAGTCTCGAAGGCTGCGGCTTCTGTTCCAATGTTGCCGACGCCGTCAAGAAGACACACCGCGATAACCACTACATGGTCTCGGGCGCCCCCAAGTGGATCGGCAAAGCCAAGGTCAGTCCTGTTGCCGGTGGTCCAAGGTGGGAGGTCCGGCTACGAGCGGAAGTGAGCGCAAGTAAGGTTGTCGACCAAGATGCGAAGGTCATTAATGAATACCCTAAAGCCCGACAGAAGGTAGTCCTAGTGATGGAGCACGACGCTACATCTTGGAGAGTCCTCTCAGTGGACATTGAGTCAGATGGCTGAGGGTTCCATGGCGCTTCTTGGCCCGATCTTGGCGCTTGCCCTCACTTCGGTAACCGGCTCGGCAGCGACGTCCGACGACTGCTCCGCCTGGTGCAGTCACGATTCAGTGATCGATGGTCGACTCAAGGAAGTCGAACTCAAACGAGTACCTAGAGCGCCAAACCCCTACATTTATCGGTACACGAATCAGTGTTTCCCGATGTACCACACACGCGTGTTCGACCTGTGCAACCGCGATCGAGTGATTCCCCCGCCCGACGAGCCGTGCGCGAACGGCGGAATGTTGATCTACCCCCGCTGGTCCCGAATCGCCGAGGACCCGGACGCCACGTGGACGCTCGAAGCGAACTTCACGTGCCCTGGGGACCCCAACTACCCGATCACGGCCGAAGACTTCACGTCGCTTCCCGTATCCCCATCCACTCTTGCGATCCAGCCGAACACGGGTTGGGTCTATGCGGGACTCGAGACCATCGCCTATGCCGACGGGACGCCTCAAGGCTTTCTCGTGAATCTTCTTGGAGTCGACTTCGCGGTCGTAGCCCTGCCGGACGAGTACACCTGGGACTTCGATGACGGCTCCGAACCCTTTGTCACGGCTGATCCCGGCGCCCCATGGCCGAACCACTCCGTTGCCCACGTCTACTCGGCCAGCGGGACCGTGACGCCGAGTCTCACCACCCAGTGGAAGGGTTACGTACGACCAGAGGGAGCCACCTCTTGGTCGCCGATCGATGGCGTTGCGACGACCACGACCACTGGGCCAGCTATCACGGTCCACACGGCGCGGACGCGGCTCGTCGAGGACAGTCTCGACTAGCGACGGTCTATCGTGTCGACGTCCTCAACACGCCTTCGAGCACACCCAGAGCAGCCGTGACCGTCTGCTCGAGGATGTCGGCGGGCTCGCCGGAGAAGTCGAAGCCGCGGTGGCCCTGCTCGCCGTCACGCACCCAACCGATGTACACCGTCCCCGGTTCATGGCCGCCCTCGGAGTCCGGACCGCCCACGCCGGTGGTCGCGACCGCCACATCAGCACCGAGCAGCTCCCGCACACCGGTCGCGAGCTGCACCGCGCACTGCGCCGAGCACGGGTCGATCCCCTCCTCGACACCGAGCACCTCGACCTTCGTGCTCATCTGGTACGCCACGACCGCACCCGACAACCAGGTCGCCGACTCCTCCCCCAGCCCGAGGGTGCTCACGAGCGCCCCACACGTGAGGGACTCGGCCACCGCGATCTTCACGTCCTGGCCCAGCGCCGCCTCGGCGATCCGCGCCACCTGCGCCTCGTTGTCCACGCCCGGATGCTACGGCCGCCACGCACGTCCCGCCCGTCGTGCGACCTCACCCACGAGGTGCAAGGCTCCGGACCATGCTGACCTTCGGCCACGGGCGCCTGGACCGCGAAGGGCTCGGTGACCTCCTGAGCGAGGCCGAGATCGCCGTCGTCGTCGACGTGCGGCGGTTCCCCGGCTCGCGAGCAAACCCTGCCGCTGCGCGCGGGCAGATCGAGGACCTCGCGGCCGAGCTTGGCATCACCTACCGGCACGACGAACGCCTCGGGGGCCGACGGCGCCTCACAGCCGAGCAGGACGCCGACTCGCCCGACACCTGGTGGCGTGTCGCGCAGTTCCGCGCCTACGCGGCATGGACGCGCACACCCGAGTTCCGTGCAGGGCTCTCCGAGCTGCTCGCAGGTCAGGGCCGCACGGCCATCATGTGCTCGGAGGCTGTGTGGTGGAGGTGCCACCGGCGCATCGTCGCCGACGTGCTCACGGTCGAGCACGACGTCGGGGTCGAGCACCTCATGCATGACGGCTCGCTGCGCGCGCACCCGGTGAGCCAGGCCGCCCAGCGAGGGCCGGGCGGCTATCTCACCTGGCCGTCAGCGGCGGCGTGACAGCAGCCGCCAGTGCCGGTGGGGTCGCTCGACCGTCGAGGCCTTGCGCTCGTGGGCGAGGCGACGCTTCTCGAGGGCTCGGTCGAGGCTTCGCTCGTGCTGGAAGTAGACGCGAGCCTGGAGCTCGTTGAGGTACATGGGGTCTCCTGCACTTCGTCGGGCGGGTGGTGGTGGCGTCGCGGGGTCACCGCAGTGCCTCCACCCGCAAGGTCTCAGCCAGAGGTGGTCCGGACAAGAGACCAAAGGCCCGGATCAGCGGGCCGGGTGGCGCACCTTGTCCGGTTCGAAGGTCAGCACGGGTCAACGCGACGGGACCGCAGTGCATTTCCCGGATCGACGTGGCGATCGTCACTATTGTCTCATCGCCTCGCCTTCGCGCCGCGCGACGAAGAGCAGTGTGCTGGTCAGTCGCCGAGGAACCACGTGTCCATGTCGATCAACCAGTGGTTGCGCAGCGTGAGCGCCCGCTCGAGCGCGGCGACCAGGCCCGCCACGAAGAGCGCCGTGTTGAGCCACGCCGGCAGCGCGAACGGGGACGTGAACGTCCCGATGTTCTCGGCGACCCAGGTGAGCTCGCTCAGCTGCTCGAGGAACTGGGGCAGCCCGAGCACAAGGCCCGCGAGCAGGACGACGACGGCCACGGCGCCGATCACCCGGCTCGCTACGGGGTGCCGGGCGTCGAAACGGGCGCGAGCGGCCTCGGCCGACGCCCGATCGGGCAGCAGCTGGCGTTCCTCGCCGACGTCGGGCACGAAGTGCATGCGCGCGACGCCGAAGGTCGAGGTCTTCACCTCGATCACCCCGCCCGGGACGGGGAAGACCGCGGGTGCCTCGGCCCAGGCCTCGCGCCGCCCGTCGAGGTAGAGGCTGACTCTGCCCTCAAGGTTGAAGAACGGGACGTCGACGGAGAACGTGCGCGAGGCGCCGTCGTCGTCGGGAAGATCGATGTGGAACACGGTGCGCGAGAGCGCGTGCCACGCACGCATGGGCTTGAGCGGCTTCCCGTCGCCCGGCTTGACCTTCTTGGCCGCGCGCCGTCTGCGCCACTCCTCCAGCACGTGTCCCCTCTCGCGTCGACACGATCGATCCAATCACGGAACGCCGCCCGGAGTCTTGACGGAGCCCGCGTGCGACCCTAACGTACAACCAAATGGTTTCACAAAGTGAGTTGAGCGATGTCGAGATCGACCGCATCTTCCAGGCCCTGGCAGCGTCGACCCGGCGGGACATCCTGCGCCGGACCCTCGTCGCCGAGCAGTCCGTCTCGGAGCTCGCGGCCGAGTACGACATGTCTTTCGCCGCGGTGCAGAAGCACGTCGCGGTGCTCGAGGCGGCCCGGCTCATCGTCAAGCGCGCTGTGGGCCGCGAACGGCTCGTCAGCGCGAACCCGGAAGTGATTGCCCGAGCGCAAGCGCTGCTCGCGCGATACGAAGAGCTGTGGCGGGCTCGCGTCGACCAGCTCGACGCACTGCTCGCCGAACCAGACAACTGAGGAGACCCTCGTGCCCGTCACCGACGTCACCAGCGACCCGACCCAGCTGACCATGACCCTCACGGCCGAGCTCGCCGCCCCACCCGAGCGAGTGTTCCGCGCCTTCACCGACCCCGCGCAGCTCGCGCGATTCTGGGGCCCCCCGGGCTGGCCCGCCCGCTTCACCGAGCTCGACCCGCGCGTGGGCGGTCTTGCGAAGTACTTCATGACCGGTCCGCGCGGCGAGACCTCGGGCGGCCAGTGGGAGTTCCTCGCGATCGACCCCCCGCACAGCTTCGAGGTCACCGACAGCTTCGTCGACGCCGAGGGCAACATCATGACCGAGCTCCCCTCGATGCGCATGACCTTCGACTTCCAGCCCACCGAGACTGGCACGCGCCTGGTCAACATCACCTTCTTCGACTCCCTCGAGGCCCTCGAGAAGGTCGTCGAGATGGGCGCGGTCGAGGGCTCGACGCTCGCGATCAACCAGCTCGACATCGTCCTGCAGGACCTGCGCGAGTACGCCCAGGGCAAGGGCACGCGCCTCGAGCTGCTGAGCGACCAGCACGTGCGCATCTCCCGGCTCGTCGAGGGACCGCGCGAGCTCGTGTGGCGCGCCCACCACGAGGAGGAGCTGCTGCGCCAGTGGATGCTCGGCCCCGACGGCTGGGAGATGACCCACTGCGAGCCCGCGACCGCGCCCGGCCAGAAGTACCGCTGGGGCTGGCGCAACGTGGCCGGCGAGGGTGAGGAGTTCGGCTTCGAGGGTGAGGCCCTCCTCGTCGAGCCGCCCTTCCGCTCCGTGACGACCGAACGGATGGTCGGCACCGACGGGCCCTCGACCCTCAACGACCTCACCCTCTACGAGGAGGACGGCGCCACTCTCGTCACGACCGTGATCGAGTACCCCGACAAGGAGACCCGCGACCAGATCCTCGCGACCGGCATGATCGACGGCATGGAAGCCTCCTACGCCCGCCTCGAGTCGACGCTCGTAGGTGCCTGAGATGTCGTTCCAGGCATACCTCGACGCGATCGAGGACAAGACCGGGCTAACCCCGCGCGAGCTCGTCGACGCCGCGAAGGCCGGCGGCTACGACGACCCGTCCGTCAAGGCCGGCGAGATCCTCGAGTGGCTCAAGACCGACTACGGGCTCGGGCGCGGGCACGGCATGGCGCTCGTGCACGTCATCAAGAAGGGGCCCAAGATCGACCCCAAGCACGTCGGCTCGAGCGGGTCCCACCGCGACGAGTCCGACACGCTGTGGCTCGACGGCAAGGCGAGCAGGCCCGGCTGAACGAGCAAGGCCTTCGGCAGCACGCGCGTCCTGGGCGGGCTCGACCTCGACGTCGAACGTGGAAGATCTTCGGCACGCTCCGCGCGAACAGCGCCAGCAAGACCACAACCATCTCGATCCTCACGACCCTCCTTCCCGCCGACGACGGCGTCGCACGGGTCACACGCATCGACGTCACCTCCCAGCCCGAGGAGGTCCGCCGACGCATCCGCCTCGCGGGAAGGTCCGCAGCTGTCGACGAGGCGCTCACGCGCACCGTGAACCTCATGGCGTTCGTGCGCCTCACAGAGCTGCGGACCCGGGCCGCGCGTGGGCACATCGCTGAGCTGCTCGAACCCTCCGACCTCACACGGGCGCCGCGAACCGTCTCGTACGCACCTCCTCCGGCGAGGTCCGCCGTCGGCTCGGCCTCGCCCCGAG